>JAATFS010000110.1 GCA_015655035.1 Lysobacterales bacterium
GCCAAGCAGGGCGGGAACATGTGGCAGGTGCGCTGGGCCGAAGACTGGTCGTATCTGAAAGACGACGCCAAGCACGATGATCCGTTCGATCCGTTGAAGTTCATTGCGTTGAACCAGAGCGGCAGCGCCTATCTGACCCTCAGCAGCGAAGTACGCGTACGCAGCAACACCACCAGCAATCCAGGGCTGATACCCGACAGCCACTCGCAGCAGCAGTGGCTGCTGCGCGCGACCTTCGGCGCCGACCTGCACCTGGGCGAGCATTTCCGGCTGTACACCGAACTGGCTCACGGCAGCATGGACGGCCGCAACGCCGGCAACCGCGCCGCTACCCAGGAGAACAACGCCATCCTGCAGCAGGTGTTCTTCGACGTCACCGGACGCGCCGGTTCGGCCGACCTGGGTGCGCGTGTCGGTCGTCAGACCTTCACCGATGGCCCGATCCAGCTGATGGCGCTGCGCGACAACACCGACATCTTCATCACGTTCAATGGCGTGCGCGGCTGGGCGATCGGCGAAAAGACCCGTGTGGACGTCTTCAGCTTCAACTACACCAACGACGGCACCGAAGGCCTGGGCGACGACCGCATCGATCGCTCGCGCCGTCTGCGCGGCATCGTGGGCGGCTTCCGCCTGCCGACCGCCAAGCCGGTGTACCTGGAGCCGTTCTTCTACCAGTTCCGCAACGACGCACAGACCTGGTCGCCGCAGACGGCCAAGGAACACCGCAACTACTATGGCCTGCGACTGTGGGGCAACTTCGGCTCGCTGCGCACGGACACCTACGCCACGGTGCAGCGCGGCAGCTTCGGCACCCGCGATATCCGCGCCTACATGGTCGGCAGCTCCAATACCTGGGCGCTGAGCAACGAAGGCTGGAAGCCGCGTGTCGGCTTCCATGCCGAGCTCACTTCCGGCGGCGACGCGTCCGGCGACGGCGCGGTGCGCCAGAACAACCCGCTGTACGGCAACGCGATTTACTTCAGCTGGGCCACCTTCTTCGGCCCGACCAACCTGATCACGTTCGCGCCGACCTTCGTGTTCTCGCCTACCTCCAAGGTCACAGTCAACCTGGAATGGGAAGCGCTATGGCGTCAAAGCAAGAACGATGCGATCTACAACAACCAGGCACGTCCGTATGCGGGCACCGCCGCCACCGACGAGCGTTCAATCGGCACCCTGCCCCGCGTCAACGTCACCTGGGCCATCGACAGGCACTGGTCGGCGATGTTCCGCGCCGAGCATCTGATCGCCGGACCGGCGCTGGAGCGGGCAGGCTATGGCGACTCCACGTTCGTGGCCGCCTGGCTGAACTTCCGCTTCTGATTTACGACTGATCCACCGCAACTGACCCACCGCGACGGCGGTGCCCACCGGGCACCGCCGTTCGCCTCCACGCCGGGCCATCCTGCGCGCGGGCGTGCATCGGCATTCAACCCCGCCATGGGTATGCCTACAATGGCGGGATGTCGACCGACGCCCCCACCGCTTCTCGCCCTTCGCTGCAACGCATCTTCCTGACTGGCCTGCTGACGCTGCTGCCGGTCTGGCTGACCTGGGTTGTCGTCAAGTTCGTGTTCTCGCTGCTCTCCGGCATCAGCAGCCCGTGGGTGGTGCCGCTTTCCGAGCGCATCGCCGCCTCTTTCCCCGGCTACCTGGACTGGGTCAAGGCACTGTGGGTGCAGAACACCATCGCCCTGCTCGCCACCGTACTGGTGATCCTGACCGTTGGCGCACTGAGCCGGCGCATGGTCGGCCAGCAACTGCTGCGATGGTTCGAAGCAGTCATGCGCCGCATTCCGCTGGCCAGCATCGTCTACGACAGTGCACGCAAATTGCTGGACATTCTGCAAACGCAGCCGGGCAGCACCCAGCGCGTGGTACTGATCGACTTCCCGCACCGCGACATGAAATCGGTGGGGCTGGTGACGCGGGTGATCCATGAGCACGGCACCGGCCGCGAGCTGGCGGCGGTCTATGTGCCGACCACGCCCAATCCGACCTCCGGCTATCTCGAGATCGTGCCGGTGGAGTTGCTCACGCCCACCGACTGGAGCGTGGACCAGGCGATGAGCTTCATCATCTCCGGCGGCGCCGTCGCGCCGGAGACCGTTCCGTTTACTCGCGCGGCGGATCGCTGACCGATGCAACCCGCCCGGACGCTCGATGATCGTGCCGTGCGTCTGTTCATCGCATTGGCTGCCTTCTTCTGCGCCAACGCGGTGTTGGCCGAGTTCATCGGCGTCAAGATCTTCGCGCTCGAGGATACCCTCGGCATCGCGCCGCTGAACTGGAACCTGTTCGGCCAGACCGGCTCGCTCAGCTTCACCGCCGGCACCTTGTTGTGGCCGTTGGTGTTCGTGCTGACCGACACCATCAACGAATTCTTCGGCCGTCGCGGGGTGACGTTCATCTCCTGGCTGGGGGTGGCGCTGATCGGCTACGGGTTCATATTCGCGTTCGCGGCGATCGCATTGGCGCCAGCCGGCTGGTGGGTGACAGCGGCGCAGGCGCAGGGCGTGCCGGACTACCAGGCTGCGTTCGCGGCGATCTTCGGCCAGGGCCTGTGGACCATCGGCGGCTCGCTGGTAGCGTTCCTGGTCGGCCAGTTGATCGACGTGGCGGTATTCCACCGCATCCGCCGCGCCACCGGCGAAAAACATGTCTGGCTGCGCGCCACCGGCTCGACGGCGGTGTCGCAGCTGGTGGACAGCTTCGTGGTGATCTGGATCGCCTTCGTGCTTGGCCCGCAGCACTGGCCAACCTCGTTGTTCCTGGCGGTCAGCAGCGTCAACTACGCCTACAAGCTGCTGTGCGCGATCGCGCTGATCCCGTTGCTGTACCTGATGCGGCGCGGCATCACCGCCTATCTGGGCCAGGCGCGCGCGCAGCAACTGCGCGAGGAAGCCGCAGCCTGAAAGCGCGCAAGGGGTCGCCAACCCGTCCGCGTGCAATTACGTTCAATACCCTGGCCCCGGCCAGGCGGCACGCTCGCATCCTCTTCGTCAGCGGATGCACACACAGTGGAAAACCTATTGGCGATGGCGGTGTTCGCGCTGGTCGCATCGATCTCCCCGGGGCCGGTCAACCTGGTGGCGTTGGCGATAGGCGCACGCGCCGGTATCCGCGCCGGCCATTCCCACGTCCTCGGCGCGACCCTCGGATTCGTCGCGCTGCTGGTGCTGGCGGGACTCGGGCTGCACCGCCTGCTGGCCGGCTGGCCGGCGTTCGCACTGGCCTTGCACTGGGCCGGCGTGGCATTCCTGGTCTACATGGCCTGCAA
>JAATFS010000182.1 GCA_015655035.1 Lysobacterales bacterium
GATCAAGTCGATCACCGACTTCGGCATCTTCATCTGCCTGGACGGCGGCATCGACGGCCTGGTCCACCTGTCCGACATCAGCTGGAACACCACTGGCGAAGATGTGGTCCGCAACTTCAAGAAGGGCGACACCCTGGACGCAGTGGTCCTGGCGGTCGATCCGGAGCGCGAGCGCATTAGCCTGGGCGTCAAGCAGCTGGAGCAGGATCCGTTCGGCCAGTACATGGCGGCCAATCCGAAGGGTTCGAAGGTCGAAGGCGTGGTTCGCGAAGTGGACGCCAAGGGCGCCACGATCGACCTGGCCGACGGCATCGAAGGCTACGTCGCTGCGCGCGACATCAGCGTCGATCGTGTGGACGACGCCAGCCAGCACCTGAAGGTCGGCGACAAGATCGAAGCCAAGTTCGTGGGCATGGACCGCAAGGGCCGTACCCTGCAGCTGTCGATCAAGGCCAAGGACGACGCAGAGATGCGTGAAGTGCTGGAGGACTACCAGTCCGCGTCGGGCGGCACCACTCAGCTGGGCGCGCTGCTGCGTGCACAGTTGAACAGCAACAAGTCCGAGTAACAGCGAGCGCTCTTGCGAGCGCAGTGAATCGGCCCGGGCACAACCCGGGCCGATTCAGGATGTGTCAGTCAAAAGACAAGCCTTTCCAATGACCAAGTCCGAGTTGATAGAAATCCTGGCGCGACGCCAAGCGCATCTGAAGTCGGACGACGTGGATCTCGCGGTCAAATCGCTGCTCGAAATGATGGGGCATGCGTTATCCGATGGGGATCGGATAGAGATTCGGGGGTTTGGCAGTTTCTCGTTGCACTACCGTCCGCCCCGTCTGGGACGCAATCCCAAGACCGGTGAATCGGTAGCGTTACCGGGCAAGCACGTGCCGCATTTCAAGCCTGGCAAGGAACTGCGCGAGCGCGTCAGTGCCGTGGTTCCCGTAGATGCGGCCGAGGTGGCCGACTAATCAGTTGCCCGACTCGGTTAAGCTAGGCGCTTGTCGCATAGGAGTCGAATCCATGAAGATCTTCCGATTGTTGGTATTGCTGGCCTTCCTTCTGGTAGGGCTGGTCATCGGCGCGTTGAACTCGCAACCGATCCTGATCGATTTCGCTTTTTCCAGCATTGCGACGACTTCGGGTATCGCGATCATCATTGCCCTGTTCGCTGGCTTCATCATCGGCGGTGGGTTGGTGCTGGTGAGCATGGTCATCCCCCTTTATTCAAAGCTGCGCCAGGCCAACAAGCTGGCCGTGGGCGCTCGTGTCGACACCAAGCCGGTCGCCCCGGTAGTGGAGTCGCGCCCTATAGATGGACTCTAAGTACGTATGGATTTCCTGACCGAGTGGTTCTGGTTTTTTCTCTTCCTGCCCTTGGCCGCGCTCAGCGGTTGGGTGATTGGTCGCAGGGGAGGGCAACGCCATGGCGACACTCAGGTCAGCCGGCTTTCCACTACCTACTTCCGTGGCTTGAACTACCTGCTCAACGAGCAGCCGGACAAGGCCATCGAGCTGTTTCTGCATATTGCCGAACTGGACAAGGAAACCTTCGAGACCCAGGTGGCCTTGGGCCATCTGTTCCGCCGCCGGGGCGAGGTCGACCGGGCCATCCGCCTCCACCAAGGGTTGGTGCAGCGGGCCGATCTGACCGACCCGCAGCGCGTCCAGGCCTTGCTGGCGCTGGGTGAGGACTACATGAAGTCCGGTCTGCTGGACCGCGCCGAAACCGTTTTTACCGAGCTGGCGCAGATCGACCAGCGCGCACCCCAGGCGCTGCGTCATCTGATCGATATCTACCAGGCCGAGCGGGACTGGGAAAAGGCCATCGACAATGCCACTCGCTACGAAGATGTGACGGGCGAGCCGATGGGCAAGCTCATTTCGCAGTTCGAATGCGAACTTGCCGACCGCTATCGAGGTGCCGGTAAACCAGATCTGGCGTTGCAGTCGGTGAGTCGCGCCTATCAGGCGGATGCCACGTCGGTCCGGGCAGGCATCCTGGAAGGGCGGATCGAAGCGGATATCGGCAACGATGAGGCAGCGGTGCGCGCATGGGAGCGGGCCGCGCGTCACGATCCAGACTATCTGCCAGAGATCATCCCGGCATTGCTGGCGGCCTACCGCCGCGTGGGCGACCTGTCGGGTGCGCGTAATTTCCTTTCGGAGATGACCGAGCACTATCGAGGTATCGCGCCGGTACTCGCGCTCACGCAGTTGATGGAGTCGCAGGAAGGGGTGGAGCAGGCGCGCGCCTATCTTGGGCGCCAACTCAAGGATCGGCCCTCGGTGCGTGGCGAGTCGGCGCTGATCGACCTGACCCTGGCCGATGGCAGCGATCCGGCGGCGACCTTGCAGGATCTCAAGCACATTACCGACCAACTGCTGGTCCGCAATCCCAGTTACCGCTGTACTCGCTGTGGCTTCGGCGCCAAGACACATCACTGGCAATGCCCGAGTTGCAAGGAATGGGGCTCGGTGAAGCCGTTGCTGAATTACGCGGTCGTCTGATCGTGCCGGTGCTGTTGCTTTGGTGCGCGCTGCATTTCGTGCTGGCAGCAGCTGGTACGTGGCTGGCGCGCAAGTACGCACTTCACCGCCAGCTACTCGATCAGCCAGGCGAACGTCGTAGCCACCGTGTCGCCACCCCGCGAGGGGGCGGTATCGCAATCGTGATCGCCTTGCTGGTGGGGTGTGGAGCCGCGTCGTGGCTTTGGCCCGGACAGCGCTTCTATACTCTTGGTTTTGCCGGGGCGCTGCTGCTGGTCGCGCTGGTGGGCTGGTGGGACGACCACCGCCCGTTGTCAGCCAGGCTTCGCCTGTTCGTCCATTGCCTGGCATCGCTGTGGCTGGGGTGGATGGTGTTCCGGTTTACCGGCAATGGCTGGGACGGCGTGTTTGCTGCATTGGCCTCGGTGGTGCTGATCAACGTCTGGAACTTCATGGATGGGATCAATGGCCTGGCGGTAAGTCAGGCGGCGCTCGCTGCGGCTGGATATGCGCTGATCTTGCCGGGCGCGCTGGATTGGGCGGGGTGGTCGCTGGTCGCGGCATGCCTGGGTTTCCTTCCGTTCAACTTTCCACGCGCTCGTATTTTCCTGGGCGATGGCGGTAGCGGCGCCCTGGGATTCGCGCTTGCTTCGCTGCTGGCGCTGGCGGTGGTGACGTCGAATACCAGTTGGTGGTCGTGCTGGATTCCGTTGACCGCCTTCCTTGTAGACGCTGGCTTCACGCTGCTCGCTCGCATGCTCGCTCGCCAACGGTGGTGGGAGCCGCATGCCCAGCATGTCTATCAGGCACTCGCCAGGGTATGGAAGTCGCATGCAGTTGTAACCGGCATTTATTTGGGTTTCAGTGTGATTGCGGTGTTCTTGTTCTTATATTTGCAAGCTTTACAGCCTGGGGAAGAGGCTGTCGGATCGGTTGTCTGGTTGTTGCTGGCATCCGTGGTTTGGCTACTCCTGCGTAAAGGACTACAAGAGAAGGATCGTTTTTCATGATGCCCTGGCGTGACCGCGTTACAAGTGCAGTGCCCAAGATCGCAGTGGTGACGCACGATCTATTGATGGTGTGGATCTGCTGGCAGGTATTGCACGCTGGCCGTTACTCGATGTTGCAGCAAGCGCCTGACTTGCCCTTGTGGAACTGGCGTACCGGCATCGTGTTGCTGGCGCAGGGCCTGGTGTTCTGGCGGGTGGGGCTGTATCGCGGGCTGTGGCGATTCGCCAGCGTCCCGGACCTTTGGAATATCTTCAAGGCCAGCTTCCTGGGCCTGGTGGCGATCGTGGTGGCGCTGTCGCTGGATCGCTTCGAGGGCGTTCCGATGTCGGTGTTGGTCGTCTATCCGTTCGCGCTCTCGGCACTGCTCGGCACGCCGCGCCTGCTTTACCGTGCCTGGAAGGACTATCAAGTGGCGCATTCGGGCGATGCCGCCCAGCGGGTACTGATCCTGGGCGCGGGGCGTGCGGCCGAGGCGCTGGTACGCGATCTGCGGCGTACCGGAGCATTCACCCCGGTAGGGTATCTGGACGATGCCGTGCATCTGCATGGTGCCAAGATTCAGGGGCTTAACGTCCTGGGAAGTCTGGATCAAGCCGCATCTATCGCCAAGGAAAGTGCTGCAAAACTGCTGGTGATCGCGATTCCATCGCTCGATGCATCGGGCATGCAGCGGATCGTGGGGATTTGCGAGAACACCGGCCTGCCGTTCAGGATGGTGCCAAAGCTGGTCAACATCCTCGAGGGACGTTCGCTGCCCGGCGAGCTCAAGGAAGTGGCGATCGAGGATTTGCTGAATCGCAAGCCGGTGACCCCGGACTGGCGCTTGATCCGTGGCTGGCTGACCGGCAAGACGGTGATGGTGACCGGTGCGGGCGGTTCCATAGGCTCGGAAGTCTGTCGCCAGTGCGCGCGCCATGGGGCCGCCCGAGTGGTACTTCTGGAAGTGGACGAGCTGGCCCTGCTGACGATCGACTCCGGTTTGCGCCGTCTGTTTCCCGATCTTGAGGTCGTGCGCGTCCTGGGTGACTGCGGCGACCCGGCGGTGATCGCTCATGCGTTGCGGACGGCGACGCCGGATGCGGTCTTCCATGCGGCGGCGTACAAGCAGGTGCCGCTGCTCGAGGAGCAATTGCGTGAGGCGGTCCGCAACAACGTGCTGGCAACCGAAAACGTAGCGCGCGGATGCCAGCAGGCGGGCATCGAGACATTCGTGTTCATCTCTACCGACAAGGCGGTAGAGCCGGTCAACGTGCTGGGCGCGAGCAAGCGCTATGCGGAAATGGTGTGCCAGAGCCTGGATGCCCGGGACAGCAGCACGACCCGCTTCATCACCGTCCGGTTCGGCAATGTGCTGGATTCGGCTGGCAGCGTGGTTCCATTGTTTCGCGAGCAGATCCGGCAGGGGGGGCCAGTCACCGTCACCCATCCGGATGTCACCCGCTATTTCATGACGATTCCGGAAGCCTGCCAGCTGATCATCCAGGCGGCGGCATCGGCTTCGCACGGCGCGATCTATACGCTGGACATGGGCGAGCCGGTGCCGATCCGCGTGCTGGCCGAGCAGATGATCCGATTGGTCGGCAAGCAGCCGGGCAGGGATATCGCCATCGTCTACACCGGGCTGCGTCCAGGCGAAAAGCTGCACGAGACGTTGTTCTACTCGGACGAGAACTATCGCCCAACGAGCCATCCGAAGATTCTGGAGGCAGGCGTACGCCAGTTTTCGCAAGACCACGTGCTACGGCTGGTGCCGCGCCTGCGCGAAGCGGTCGACGGCTACGATACGGCCGCGATGGAGAGCTTGCTCGGGTCGATGATGCCGGAATTCTCGGCTGCCCGACAAAAAAATGACATTCGATCTGATACCGTTGTGCCTTTCCCGGCGCGTGAGGTCAGAAGATTTTAATGAGCAAGCGTATTCGCAAGGCGGTTTTCCCCGTGGCTGGCTTGGGTACCCGTTTCCTTCCCGCGACCAAGACGGTGCCAAAGGAAATGTTGCCGATCATCGACAAGCCGCTGATCCAGTACGCCGTCGATGAAGCGATCCAGGCGGGTTGTGACACGCTCATCTTTGTAACCAACCGTTACAAGCACTCGGTGGCGGATTATTTCGACAAGGCTTACGAACTCGAGCAGAAGCTCGAGCGTGCAGGCAAGCAGGAGCAGCTCGAACTGGTGCGGCATGTGTTGCCGAATGGCGTGCGCGCCATCTTCGTGACTCAGGCCGAAGCCCTGGGACTCGGGCACGCGGTGTTGTGCGCCAAGCCAGTGGTCGGTGACGAGCCGTTCGCGGTATTGCTGCCGGACGACCTGATCTGGAATCGCGGCGACGGCGCGCTCAAACAGATGGCCGATGCGGCCGAAGTGTCCGGCGCCAGCGTGATCGCGGTCCAGGACGTGCCACATGAAAGCACTGCCAGCTACGGTATCGTGGCCACGGACGCATTCGATGGTCGCCAGGGACGTATCAATGCCATCGTCGAAAAGCCCAAGCCCGAAGTGGCTCCCAGCAATCTGGCGGTGGTCGGGCGCTATGTGCTCAATCCCGGGATTTTCGAACTGCTCGAAGCCACCACCCCCGGCGCGGGTGGTGAAATCCAGCTTACCGATGCCATCGCCACGCTGCTCAAGCAGGAAGAAGTGGATGCGTTCCGATTCGAGGGCACGCGTTTCGATTGCGGTACCCATATCGGGTTGATCGAGGCGACCATCCAGTACGCGCTGGAGCACGAAAAGCTCAGCCAGCCCGCACAGGCAATCATGCGCAAGGCCTTGGCCGAGATCGATGCCCACGGTTGATGTCCGCGCAGTTTGGCGGTGACAACAAGAACGGCGCCCAAGGGCGCCGTTCTTCGTTTCGGCTGTTGTCGGTTGGCCTGTGGCGTGACGGAGGCGCAATGTTCTGTGATGTTGTTCGTAATAATGGTCCTGCGGCGTATTGCCATCTAACGGTTCTATTTGTCTGGGCAGCTTGGTGGTGGTCGGCTGTTCCGCCAGTCCTGCGACAATTCGGCGCACCCTCCGCTCATCCGCGATGGCGCTGTTGGGCGATCCTTTGAACAAGGTGGTGTCGGTCATGGCGGAATCGGGGACAATAGACGGCCGTCGACTCAATACCCACGCCCCATGACAGCTCTCGCGCACACCGTCCCCGCCACGGCACGTATTCTTGACGGTCGTCGCATCGCCGAGGACCTGCTCGATGGTCTCAAGGTGCGAGTGGATGCACGGATCGCTGCGGGCAAGGTGCGGCCAGGTCTGGCGGTCGTCCTCGTCGGCGCGGATCCGGCTTCGTCGGTGTACGTGCGCAACAAGCGTCGCGCCGCAGAGAAGGTGGGTATCGAGGCCTTCGACTACGATCTCCCGGCTGGCACCACCGAGGCGGAATTAGGGGCGTTGATTGACCAGCTCAATGCCGATCCAGGCATTCACGGGATCCTGATCCAGTTGCCGCTGCCGGGCATTCCCGACGCCAATCGGCTGATACAGCGAATCGATCCGCGCAAGGACGTGGATGGTTTCCATCCCCAGAATGTAGGGCATCTGGCACTGCGTGAGTTCGGGCTCCGTCCCTGTACGCCGCGTGGCATCGTTACCTTGTTGAGCCATACCGACCAGCCTGTGCGTGGCCGCAACGCCACCATCGTCGGGGTCAGCAACCATGTCGGCCGACCAATGGGGCTGGAGCTGCTGATCGCCGGCTGCACCGTGACCAGTTGCCACAAGTTCACGCCTGCCGACGTACTCGAGGCCAGCGTTCGCAATGCCGACATCCTGGTGGTGGCGGTCGGTCGTCCGGGCTTGATTCCTGGCGAGTGGGTCAAGCCGGGGGCCGTGGTGATCGATGTTGGTATCAATCGTCTGGACGATGGCCGCCTGGTGGGCGACGTGGGATTCGACGCCGCGGTGCAGCGGGCCAGCTGGATCACGCCGGTGCCGGGTGGCGTTGGTCCGATGACCGTGGCCACGTTGATGCAGAACACGCTCGAAGCCGCCGAGGCAGCAGGCTGAGCGTGACTGCGACGCTGCATTGCACGAGCGGAGGGCTTGCCTGGTGTCGTTGCCGACGTTTTCAGGGTAAAATGCCGCGCTTCCCCAAATCTTTCGGGTCCGCCGATGCTGCGCATCCAGGCTGAAGCTTTAACCTATGACGACGTTTCGCTCGTCCCCGCCCACTCGATCGTCCTGCCAAAGGACGTCAGCCTCGGAACGCGGCTGACTCGCGACCTAAAACTCAAACTGCCGATTCTGTCGGCGGCGATGGATACAGTGACCGAAGGTCGTTTGGCCATTGCCATGGCCCAGTTGGGCGGGATCGGCATCATCCACAAGAACTTGACCGTCGAGCAGCAGGCTGCCGAAGTGGCCAAGGTCAAGAAGTACGAGTCCGGCGTGATCCGCGATCCGATTACGGTCGGCCCGGAAACTACGATTCGCGAAGTGCTGGCGATCACCCAGGCACGCAACATTTCTGGCGTGCCGGTGGTGGATGCCGGTCGACTGGTGGGCATCGTCACCCATCGCGACATGCGCTTCGAGACCGAGCTGGACGATCCGGTCCGCCACATCATGACCAAGCATGATCGCCTGATCACGGTCAAGGAAGGCGCCGATGCCGAGGAAGTGCTGAAGCTGCTGCATCGCAACCGCATCGAGAAGGTATTGGTGGTCAACGACAGCTTCGAGCTGCGTGGCCTGATCACGGTCAAGGACATCCAGAAAAAGTCCGACTTCCCGAACGCGGCCAA
>JAATFS010000482.1 GCA_015655035.1 Lysobacterales bacterium
AAATTGTGCACCGAGTTGTAGAAAGTCTGATCCGGCAACTTGGCCGCAATCTTGGCCGCGCCCACATTGGAACTATGGGTGATGACCCCGGCAACGTTGAGCACGCCGTTGTTGCGCGGCACATCGCGGATGGTGTAGCGCCCGAGCGTCATATAGCCCGGATTGGTATCGATGATGGTGTCCTTGGTCACCACGCCCGCGCTCAGCGCGGTGGCCACGGTCAGCGGCTTCATCGTCGAGCCCGGCTCGACCAGGTCGGTGACGGCGCGGTTGCGGCGCGCCGACGGATTGATTCCTGTCACCGCATTCGGGTTGTAGGTGGGCAGGTTGACCATCGCCAGCACCTCGCCGGTGGCCACGTCCATCACCACCATCGAGCCGCCGGCGGCATTGTTCTTCACCAGGGCATTTCGCAATTCCTTGTAGGCCAGGAACTGGATACGGCGGTCGATACTCAGGGTCAGGTCCTTGCCCGGCTCGGCCGGACGCACCAGATCCACGCTCTCGACAATGGCGCCGCGCGCATCGCGCACCACCTTCTTGGAGCCGGCCTTGCCGCGCAGCCAGTCATCGAACGCCAGCTCGAGCCCTTCCTGGCCACGGTCGTCGATGTTGGTAAAGCCCAGCACGTGCGCCATCGCCTCCCCTTGCGGGTAGAAGCGACGGAACTCGCGCTGTGCGAACACGCCGGGAATCTTCAGTGCCACGACTTCATGCGCCTTGTCCGGATTGATCCGGCGCTTGAGGTACATGAATTCCTTTTTCGCCTTCTGCGACAGCTTGGCGGTGAGTTCGTCCACCGGCTGCCCCAGGGCCTGCGCCAGTTGCGGAATACGGTCCGGCGTGCGCAGCAGTTCCTGGGGATTCACCCAGATCGATTCCACCGGCGTGGACACCGCCAGCGGCTCGCCATTGCGGTCGGTGATCATGCCGCGCGAGGTGGCGATCGGCAGTTCACGCAGGTAGCGCGCTTCGCCCTGGCGTTGATAGAAGTCGCGGTTCACCAATTGCACATAGGCCGCGCGCCCGATCAAGGTGACCGAGCACAGGCCCAGCGCCACGCTGACCAGCATCAGCCGGCCGCGCAGGTTGAATTGGCTGCGGGAGCGGTTTCGACCGGCCTTCATGGGCGCACCACCACGATGTCGTTGGTCTCCGGGAACTTCATTCCCAGCCGCTCACGCGCGACCTGATCGACGCGATTGCTTTCCGCCCAGGTCGCCTGCTCCAGTTGCAGGCGGCCGAATTCGATGTTCAGTTCGTCGCGCTCGCGTTCCAGCTTCGACAGCTGCACGAAGAACTGGCGGTGCATGTGCCGCATGTAGACCACGCCAATGGCTGAGGCCACGCTGCATGCCAGCAGCACGATCAGCAGCAACCGGCTCATGCCGCACTCCCTTGCAGGGTGTCGCCTGCATTGGTGCCGAGCTTCTGCGCCACGCGCAGCACCGCGCTGCGCGCACGCGGGTTGCCGGCCAGTTCGGCCGACTCAGCCTTGATCGCACCACCGATCAATTGCAGCGCCGGCACGAAGGCCTGCGCCTCCGGCAGGCGGCGATTGCTCGGCGGCGCCTTGGCGTGGCGGTTCATGAATTGCTTGACGATGCGGTCTTCCAGCGAATGGAAGCTGATCACAGCCAACCGGCCGCCGGGCTTGAGCGCGGCCAGCGAGGCGTCCAGACCGGTTTCAAGGTCGGCCAGCTCGCGATTGATATGGATGCGGATGGCCTGGAAGCTGCGCGTGGCCGGATGGATCTTGTCGCCGCCGCGCGGCATCACCGAGGCGATCAGCTCGGCCAGCTGCGCGGTGCGCAGCAACGGCTGCTCGGCGCGGCGCGCGACGATCGTACGCGCAATGCGGCGGCTCTGGCGTTCTTCGCCATAGGTCCACAGCACGTCGGCGATCTCGCGCTCGGACGCCTGCGCCAGCCACTCGGCCGCGCTCTGTCCCGCTTCCGGGTCCATCCGCATGTCGAGCGGACCGTCCTTGCCGAAACTGAAGCCGCGTTCGGCCACGTCCAACTGCGGCGAGGACACGCCCAGGTCGAACAGGATGCCGTCCAGCGCGACTGCCTGGTCCCAGCCAGCCAGCGCTGCGAAGCTGCCACGGCGGATCGACACGCGCGGATCCGGACCGAACGCCTGTTCGGCAACCGTGATCGCTTCGGGATCCTTGTCCATCAGCAGCAGACGACCTCCAGGGCCAAGTTGGTCCAGCACCCCGCGCGCGTGTC
Source organism: Lysobacterales bacterium (assembly GCA_015655035.1). Lineage (GTDB taxonomy): Bacteria > Pseudomonadota > Gammaproteobacteria > Xanthomonadales > Xanthomonadaceae > JAATFS01. Next base: position 2,235 of record JAATFS010000482.1, read on the forward strand.
CGCCACGCCCGAACGTGCCATCGAGATAAATTCCGTTTTCGATCACCTGCAGCCCTTCCAAGACCTGCGTGTACAGCACCGGCACATGCGCCGCCGGCGGCTGCGACACCGGAAGGTGACCGGGCTGCGCTTCACCGCGCATCCGGGCACCCCGGCTCACAACCTGAGGTCGAGCAATCCATCGCCCAGATCCCCGTCAGACAATGTCTGCTGGATCAACGCGCGATGTGCCTGCTCGCTCCATAATTCGAATTTGTCGCCCATGCCCAGCAGCACCGCTTTCTTTTCGATGCCCACCGCGCTGCGGTGACTTGGCGGGATGCTGACGCGGCCATTGGCGTCCAGTTCCAGCACGGAGGAAGAACCCACCAGCTTCTGCTGCAGCACGCGGACCACACGCTGGGTATTGGGCTTGGACATGACGTCGTCGCGCACCCGCTCCCACTCCTTTTCCGCGTACAGCCACAGGCAGCCCGCCTCGAACGGGTTGTAGGTGAGCACCAGACGGTTGCCACTCACGCGCGCAACCAGGTCGCGGTACGCGGTCGGAACCGCCATACGCCCCTTGTCGTCCACTGTGATGGCAGTCTCGCCCTGGAACACGCTGCAACACCTCGAATTTCGCCTAGGCGGTCATTGAACCACGAAAAACCACAAAAAACCCGGTTTTCCCTCCGATGCCCACCTTAGCAGCGAGCCAAGAGTTGTCAACAACTTTCCAGTCGGTAAATCGCCATTCACATCAATGGCTTGCAGCAATCTTTAGAGACTTGTTCAAAGCTTATCCACAAGTTGCTGTTTCGTCTCATATTTTGAGATTGAAGCAAAATTCAGCCTGGTGAAGGACTTGTAAATCCACAAATAACGCTTCTCGTTGACAACGGGCCGAGCCGTGCCGATTGCGCAAATCAGTCACACTTCGGGCATGTGCCTGGTCGCCCTTGCCTGGAAGTCCCATCCGCGCTGGCGCCTCGTGCTGGCCGGCAACCGCGACGAGTTCCACGCTCGCCCGACCGCGCCCCTGGCCAGTTGGCCCCCACCCCACGCCAATGTCCTGGCCGGGCGCGACCTGCGCTCCGGAGGCAGCTGGATGGGAATCGCCAGTCACGGCCGCGCCGCCGTGGTCACCAACTTCCGTGACCCGCTGGCCAGCACCTCCGGCCCATCGCGGGGGCAGTTGATAGCCGACTATCTATGCGGCGACACGGGCCCAGCGAGCTTTGCCCAGTCCCTGGCCGCACGCGCCGCCGACTACCCGCCGTTCAACCTGGTGCTGGCCGACGCCGAGCATTGCCAGTACCTGGGCAACCATCCCTCGGCGAACCGGCGCCTCGAACCCGGCATCCACGGCCTCTCCAACGGCGCCCTGGATGCCCCCTGGCCCAAGACGCGGGAGCTGACTGCGGAACTGGAACGCTGGCTGAGCCACGCCGACGACGGCCTGGAACCGCTATGGAACGCCTTGGCAAACGAAACCGTAGCAGCCGACGCCCTGCTACCCGATACCGGCATTGGCCTGGCACTGGAACGGCGACTGTCCCCGGCCTTCATCCGCGGCCACGACTACGGCACCCGCGCCAGCACCCTGCTGGCCATCGACCACACCGGCCACGGCTGGATCCACGAACGCCGCTACGGCCCGGACGGCACCCCCCAGGGCCAAACCCGACT
>JAATFS010000469.1 GCA_015655035.1 Lysobacterales bacterium
GGCGACGCACCCGGCGGGCGTTGAGGGCGCTGCCCCGGACCACGCTCGGGCAGGCTCACGCCCTGCTCGCCCGCGCAGGCCTGGAAAGCGGTGTCGAACGCCGGGTCGGGACGCTGCAGCGGCGGGCCCGGGGGCGGCGGCGGCGGAGCAATGCCGGCGGCCTGCAGGCAGGCCTCCAGCTTTCCGTGGTCCAGCAGTGGCGCGCTCCCGGGTGCCGGGCCAGGCCCCCCATTCCCAGGCAGCGTCAACCCCTGCGCCTGCGCACAGGCCTGGAAGGCGGCTGCATGCTGCGGATCCATCGGTGGCGGCGGACCCGGCTGGCGTGCTTCCGGAGGCGGTGCGCCACGCCCGTCCGGCGTACAGGTACTTGCGCATCCAGCCAGTGACATGACCATCGTCATGGCTGCCGCCATCCCGGCGTGCGTGCGCAACTTCGGCGTTCCCATCGTGTTCTCCCGTCGACTATCTGCGTGGATGCGGCCGCGATTCCAACCGGAGTCGCCTTCCGTGGAAAGGGATCGTCCCAAACCGATGTGTCGCGCATTTGCCAATACCGATCCGACGCCGAGCAAAAATCCGCGCCCCTTCCCACAGCTCGGCATGCGCAGTCGCATCGGCTACCCCGTGGCCGTCATCCAGCCTTCGATGATCTAGGCCGCCGGTTCGGCGACTGCCTGGAAACCTGTCAGCAACGGCAACACCGCGCCGCGAAAACGCGCGACGAAGGCTTCATGATTGTTGCGGTAGTAATCCCGTGCCTGCATTCCGATCTGTTGCAGGCGTTCGTCCGGCAGCGCCAGCGCCGTGGTCACCGCCTGTTCGATACCGGCCACATCGACGTGGTAGTACGACACCAGCCGACGTCGCTGCGTGATTGCCGGTGGAATCAGGATGCCGCGCTGCGCGCTCACCAATTCATTCATCGGCTCGCCATCGGTGGTCAGCGTCACCGCGCCCACGCTCATCGCCTCCATCAGGTAATGACCGAATCCCTCCGCCTCGGATGGGCATATGTGGAACGCGTGCGCGTTTTGCAACCTGCGCAGTTCGCCCTCGTCGATATAATCGATGCGGTGGTCGATGTTGGCCGCCCGTACCTGCACGCCCGCGGTGCGCGGGTTCTGCACCACCGTCAGCAATGGCCATTGCGGATGCTGGCTCCAGGCGTCCAGCAACACCCGCGTGCCCTTGGCACTGCTGCGCCCGGCCAGGTGAAAAAACGCACGCTGGCGCGGCACCTGGGGATCGTAGCGATCCTCACTGGTGAAGCCGACCAGGCTCGTACGGCATCCAAGATCGCGGAAGATCCGCTCGGCATGCCGGGTCTTGCACAGCACCCTGTCGAAATCCGGCAGGTAGCTCAGCCACTTGGGCAGCATCCATTCTGGATTTGGCACCAGTACGTTGCACTGGCCCAGCGGCAGGCAGCGCGGATACACCCGCTCGGAGAAAATTTGCAGCGGTACGCGGCCACGAAGCGCACGCGAAACCCACAACCCGCCTTCGCGCAGACGGGTCTGCATCCCACCCTTCTTGAACCCGACCCGTTGCACTGGAAAGCCGGCGGTGCTCAGTGTGCGTGCCATCAGCGCGAGATCGCGCGTCAGCCCGACGCCATTGTCGCGGCTGATGACTCTGATTGACGGAAACATGTTTCCCCCCGGACTCCGCGTACGAGATGTTTTACAAGGATCCAAGCTCCGTATCTTCAGCATTTTTCCCGGCGTGACGGCGCCCGTCACACCCATGCCATGGCTTGACAAAATGCCGCAGTATGATGACTGCTCCCGCCTTGCGACTTATCCCACCCTATGGACTCCCTAGGCTACGAACACGCTTTCGAGCGCGGGCAAGCAACCACTTCCCCAATGATGATGATGGATATGCAACCTTTCGTATTGGTGGTCGATGACGACCCCGACCTGCGCCGGCTGATCAGCGAGTTCCTCGGCGAGCACGGCTACCAGGTGGAAGCGGCGGAAAACGTCGCCGAGATGCGCCGGATCATTTCCCAACGCCGCCCCGACCTGATCGTGCTGGACGTGATGATGCCGGGCGAGGATGGCCTCAGCGCCGCGCGCAGCCTGGCCAGTGAGCGCGGCGGCCCGGCGGTGATCATGCTCAGCGCGCTGGGCGACGATACCGACCGCATCATCGGCCTGGAGGTGGGCGCCGACGACTACCTTGCCAAGCCATGCAATCCACGCGAGCTGCTGGCGCGCGTCCGCGCCCTGCTGCGCCGCAGCCAGGTCACCGCCGACCTGGCCGATACCCGCGGCAATGTCTACGAGTTCGCCGGCTGGCGGCTGGATATCGTGCGCCGTGACCTGCGCGACCCCACCGGCATCTTCATCAACCTGTCCGATGGCGAATTCGCGCTGTTGCGCACCTTCGTCGAGCATCCCCAGCGCGTACTCAGCCGCGACCAGTTGCTCGACTACGCACGCGGCCGCGAGACCGAAGTCTACGACCGTGCCATCGACAGCCAGATCAGCCGCCTGCGCCGCAAGATCAACGAGCGCGTGCACACCGAGCTGATCCGTACCGTGCGCAACGAAGGCTACATGCTGCTGCCGGCCGTCACCCGGTTGTGACGCCGCTGCGGCCGCGTCGCGGGCTGTCGATCTTCGCCCGCACCTTCCTGCTGTTGTCGGTAGGGCTGCTTACCGCCCAGGCCGTGGGCATCGGCCTGCTGGTGCTGCGCACGCCTGTCTACGAGGCACCGGTGCACCCGCCGGAAGTGGTGGCGGTGCTGTCCACTCGCATGCCGGCCGGCACCCAGACGCTGAAGGTCAGCGAATCGGCGCAGGAGCCGTCGCCGGCCGCCGATCAGACCCGCGACCGCGTTGCCGAGCGCTTGCTCGCGCAATGGCTGGACGTGGATGCCGCGCGCGTGCGTTTCTACCGCAGCGATCGCGACGACGATCAGCACGCGACGCGATCCAGGCCGCAGCAGACGCCGCTGCCGATGGTCGCGACCCAAGGCTCCGCAGCGCCTGCCGTCGGCGACCGGCCATCGCAGCCTCCGCGCTTTCCGAACGAAGAGCCGCCACTGGATCCTCGCGGCAACGATCCAGGCATGCACCCCCCGCCATTTCCGAGCGCGGACGAGCGTTGGGGCGAGCCCAGCGGCTTTGCCCCCAAGGCACCGCTACTGGACGGCTTTACCGCCGCGCTGAAACAGACCGATGGTCACTGGCGCAGCGTGAAGTCGCCGGGGCGGCGGCTGTCTGCCACCTTCAAGACCCATGTCGCATTGCTGATCCTGGCCGGCCTGCTGGCCAACGTGCCGCTGGCGCTGTGGTTTTCGCGCGCGCTGTCGGCGCCGATCAAGCGCTTTGCCGAAGCGGCGGACCGCCTCGGCCGCAATCCCGATGCTGCGCCGCTGGAGCGCAGCGGTCCCAGCGAAATCGTGCGCGCGGCCGATTCCTTCAATGCGATGCAGGGTCGCCTGAACCGCATGGTCAACGAGCGCACCCACGTGGTCGCCGCGATCGCGCACGACCTGCGCACGCCGCTGGCGCGGCTGTCGTTCCGCCTGGAAGGACTGCAACCGCCATTGCGAGAGAAGACCCTGGCCGACATCGAGGAGATGAAGGCGATGATCTCCGCCGCACTGGACTTCATCCAGCACGACCGCCATCGTGGCGAGCGCTCGATGCTGGACTTCCGGCTACTGGTCGAGAGCGTGGTCGATAACGCCACCGACATCGGTGCCGACGCCGAACTGGTGCCGGGGTCGCCGATCACCCTGGATGGCGATCCGCTGGCGCTGCGGCGCATGGTGATGAACCTGGTCGAGAACGCGCTGAAATACGGCAAATGCGCGCGCTTGCAACTGCGGCGCGAACAGGACGAGTGCGTGCTGTGGATCGACGACGACGGCCCCGGCATCGATCCATCGCAACGCGAGCAGCTTTTGCTGCCCTTCGTGCGTGGCGAGAGCTCGCGCAATCGCAATACCGGCGGGATCGGCCTGGGGCTGTCGGTCGCCCACAGCATCGTGCTGGCGCATGGCGGGGACCTGCAGCTGGACAACCGCGACGACGGCGGATTGCGGGTCAGCGTGCGTCTGCCCTGCCAGGCGGCGACCTGAGCGCATCGACGCGCTCAAGTCGCCGTTAACCCAATATTGATAGACCAACCGCTACAACGTTCACTCCCCCCGGAGAATCAGAGCGTTGTCATGCGGCTTGAAACGAAATGCGGAGGCTCCCGATGCCTCCGGCGGGGTGATGCGCCAACGGCGCCGCGCCCGCCCTACCTCAACAAGCACGCCACACGCTAGATGCCGTTCCCGACCCGACTGCTGTTTGCACTCGTCCTTGCCACCAGCCTCAGCGCCTGCCATCGCTCGGCTGGCGACTCCGTCTCCGACGACGCGAATTCCGGACAGCGTGACAACCGCCCCACCCGGTATTCGCTGGCCGATGGCCCGGATATCTGTTTCCGCAAGGTGCTGGCTGCGCTGGGACCGGAGGTACGCGTGTCGGAGATCACCTCGCTGTTCGCCGCCGGCCCCCGCATCGAGGGCGATGAAGAGGGCGCGCCACAGGGGGCGATGACGATCTGTTCGGTCGACTATCAGCGCCCGGGCGCTTCCGGCCCCCTGCTCAACCTGCGCATGGACCCGCATACCGGCGCATTCGGCCAACCGACACCGGTGCCGGACACCGGTACCAGCGATGCCGCCAAGTCGACTTCAACGCCTCCGCTGGTGGCGTTGAAACAGATCAATGCCGCCAAGTTGCAGGATTTCCTGCAACGGCAGCAGAAGACGCTGGAGCGCACGTATTCGGCCCATGCGATCGAGGGCATCCGCCTCAGCGCGCTCGGCAATACGCATGTGCTGCGCGCCGATGTGCTGGGCCTGCTCCGATCCAGCGGCGCCAGGCAAAACGGCTACGCCGCGATCTCGTTGAACGGCAAGCACGTGGTCTACAACCATCTGTTCGGCAAGTAAGCGCGCAGATCGCAGCCGCACCGCCTGCACACAGCCCGGCAAGCCACCACTGCACGTGCGCTGCACTCAGTAGGCAAACTCGCCGAACAGCGGATCGATGTCGCCCTGCCAGCGGCCGGCGAACAGGTCGAGCTTGTGCTGGGCCGCCGTCTTGCCGCTGCCGGCGATCTCGCCGAGCGCATCCAGGAAACCGCTCTCGTCCTGCCCGGCCGCGTTGAGGCGGGCACGCCGGCGCAGGCCCTCGCGCGAGATCTTCACCGCTTCCACCGCCAGCTCGCGCACGCTGGCGCCACGGAACGGCAGCGCCAGCGCATGCCGCGGCACGCCATCGCGCAGCGCGTTGCGCTCTGCCAGAGTGAAGTCCTTGACCAGGTCCCAGGCAGCGTCCAGCGCTGTGCTGTCGTACAGCAGCCCGACCCAGAAGGCCGGCAACGCGTTCAGCCGATCCAGCGAACCGGCGTCGGCGCCGCGCATTTCCAGATACTTCTTCAGGCGCACTTCCGGGAACGCGGTGGTCATGTGATCGGACCAGTCGCGCAGCGTTGGCAGCGCGCCCGGCAGCGCCGGCAGGCGGCCTTGCAGGAAATCGCGGAAGTTCTGCCCGCTGGCATCGACATAGACGCCATCGCGGTAGGAGAAATACATCGGTACGTCGAGCAGGTAATCGACGTAGCGCTCGTAGCCGAAGCCGTCCTCGAACACGAAATCGAGCATGCCGGTGCGGCCAGCGTCGGTATCGGTCCAGATATGCGAACGGTAGCTCTGGAAGCCATTGGGCTTGCCTTCGGTGAAAGGTGAATCGGCGAACAGCGCGGTGGCGATCGGTTGCAACGCCAGCGACACGCGGAACTTCTTCACCATGTCCGCTTCGCTGGCATAGTCCAGGTTGACCTGGACCGTGCAGGTGCGGCTCATCATGTCCAGGCCGAGCGTGCCGACCTTGGGCATGTAGTCGCGCATGATGCGGTAGCGCCCCTTCGGCATCCATGGCATCTGATCGCGGCGCCACTTCGGCTGGAAGCCCATGCCGAAGAAACCCAGCTGCAGTTCCGAGGCGACCTGCGCGACCTCGTCCAGGTGGGTAGTGGTTTCCACGTCGGTCTGGTGGATATCCTCCAGCGCCGCACCTGACAGCTCCAGCTGGCCAGCCGGCTCCAGCGTCACCGAGGCGCTGTCGCGGATCAGCGCGATGGTATGGCCCTCTTCCTGCACCGCGCTCCAGCCGAAGCGGGTCAGCCCGTTGAGCAAGGCCTCGATACCGCGCTCGCCCTCGAAGCTGGGCGGCCGCAGATCATCGAGGCGGAAACCGAATTTCTCGTGCTCGGTGCCGATACGCCACTGCTCGATGGGCTTTTCCCCTGCGACCAGGACCTCCACCAGCTGCGCGCGTTCGGTAATCGGCGTATCGGTGACGTGGCTGGGGCTCGACAAGGGCAGACTCGCAATTGGACGTAAGGGGGGAGCAGTGCGGGAAGACTCATCCGGCACCGTAAGGCCCGCACTATAACCGCAGCGCGCCATCGGATTGCAGACAAGAACGATGCATGACATTTCCGCCAGTGGCCCGAAGTTGCCAGACCAGCCATCGGGACGGGGAATGTACCTTGGGAGGGGTACCGTGGGTCGTCCGTGAAGTCGCTCGAGGCGCACCGTGCCGGCGTCCCACGGCGCCGCACTCACCTCAGAATACGCCAAACACTCTAAGCTTCCAGCCACTACAGTCCAGGACTGCGCGTGTCCCGATTCCATCCGGAAACCCATCGCAACGAACGCATCGGCTGGCTGCGCGCGGCCGTGCTCGGCGCCAACGACGGCATCGTCTCCGTGGCCGGCGTGGTGGTCGGCGTGGCCAGCGCTGGCGCGTCGGCGCCGGTGGTGCTGCTCACCGGCATCGCCGCGACCGTGGCCGGCGCGATGTCGATGGCGGCGGGCGAATACGTCTCGGTTCAATCGCAGGCCGATACCGAGCATGCCGACCTGGCGATCGAGCGCCGCGAACTGCACGAGGACCCGCAGAGCGAACTGGACGAACTCGCCGCGATCTATCGCCAGCGCGGACTGGACCCGGCGCTGGCGCGTAAGGTCGCCGAACAGCTGACCGCCCACGACGCACTTGGCGCGCATGCCCGCGACGAACTCGGCATCATCGAGACGCAGCGCGCGCGTCCGGTGCAGGCGGCGTTGGCCTCGGCCAGCGCGTTTTGTGCCGGCGCCACGCTGCCGATCCTGGCGGCGCTGGTGGCGCCGGCCGGGCGCCAGGCCTGGGTGACCGGCGCCGCCACGCTGGCCGGGCTGACCCTCACCGGCGTGCTGGCCGCGCGTGCCGGCGGCGCCTCCGGCGCGCGTGGCGCGCTGCGGGTGGTGTTCTGGGGGGCGGCGGCGATGCTGGCCACCGGCCTGGCGGGCCGGCTGTTCGGCGTGAATATCTAGCGCAGGCAGCTCCAGGCCATGGACAATCCCGCCCCTACCGACGCCCTGCTCGCACACTTGGCAAGCCTGGCCGATTGCGAACGCGCCGACGGCTTCGCCTGTATCCGCGCACGCCACGAACATGGTGCGCAATCGGTCGAACTTGCGCGTCCGCAACTGGCGATCCTGCTGCAAGGACGCCAGCAGGTCCGCAGCGCGACCCAGTCGCTGCAGTTCGCCCCGGGCGATCTGTTCCTGAGCACGCGTCGCTGCCGGGTCGACGTGATCAACCTGCCCGACCCGCACAGCGGGCGCTACCTGAGCGTAGTGATTCCACTGTGCGAAGAGGCGCTCACCGCCGCGCGCACGTTATGGAACGAACCCCTGCCAACGCCCGGCCAGGTGCTGGCACGGCTGCCGGCGGCCGCCTTCGATCGCGAGCTGCTGCAATGGCGGCAGGCCTTGCAGCAAGGCCGCTATACCGAGGCGCGCCTGGCCCTGGCGGCGTTGATAGTGGCGTTGTGCCGGCGCGGGCACGGCGCGCTGCTGTTGCCGCCCCCCCCCACCGTCGCCACGCGGGTGCGCGACCTGCTCGCCACCCAGCCGCAGCGGGCATGGCGCTCGCACGACCTGGAAGATCATCTGAGCCTGAGCGGCGCCACCTTGCGCCGCCATCTGTCGGCCGAACACACCACGCTGCGTGCGCTGATCACCGAGGCACGCCTCGCGCATGCGATGGAGCTGCTCTACACCACCCGTTGGCCGCTCAAGACCGTGGCCGCGCACGCCGGCTACCGCTCCACCCGCAGCTTCAGCCAGCGTTTCCGGCAACGCTACGGCCTGGACCCGGCCAGCATCGGCAACAGCTAGGCGAGCGTTTCGCGCCGCCGAATGAGCGAATCGCGCCGCCACATCCGCTCAACATGGGCACGCTGCGGCCAGGCCGCTTTCTGCTGGAGTCTTCCATGCCCGTCCCCGTATTGCGCCCGCTATTGCTGCTGGCGCTGTCCACCTCCGCTGCGATGGCCCAGGCGGCCGCCCCGCAGGACCAACAGGCGCCCGGATTCTATCGCCAGGTCATCGGCTCGCTGCACGTCACCGCCTTGTTCGACGGCGTGGTGGCCATGCCACGCCGGCAATTGCTGAACATCGACCCCGCCCAGACCGATCGCCTACTCGATCATCGCTATATCCCCGAAAGCCCCGACGGCCTGCAGACCTCGGTCAACGCCTTTCTGATCCAGCAGGGCGGCCAGCTCACCCTGGTCGACACCGGCACCGCGAACTGCTTCGGACCCGCCCTGGGCCAGGTGGCAGCGAATCTTCGCGCGGCCGGCCATGACCCCGCCGAGGTCGACGACGTGCTGCTGACCCACGCCCATCCCGATCACATGTGCGGCCTGCTCGACGCGCAAGGCCACCCGGTCTATCCGAACGCCACGGTGTGGCTGTCCGAAGCCGATGCCGCCTACTGGCTGGATCCGGCCTCGGCCGCCGGCGCGCCGGCGATGCTCAAGCCCGCCTTCCCGATGGCACGCGCGGCGGCCGCACCGTATCAGGCCCAGGGTCGGTTGAAGCGCTTCGGCCCCGGCGATGCGCTGCCCGCCGGAGTCACGGTACTGGACTCGCGAGGGCATACCCCTGGCCACGTGTCCTACCGCTTCGACGGCGGCGCCAACGCGCAACTGCTGGTGTGGGGCGATCTCGTGCATTACCACGCGGTGCAGTTCACGCGCCCGGAAGCCTCGTACGAAGCGGACAGCAACCGCGCCCAGGCGATCGCCTCGCGCAAGCGGCTGATGGCGCAGGCCGCTGATGCGCGCTGGTGGGTCGCCGGTGCGCACCTGCCGTTTCCCGGCCTGGGCCACGTGCGCCGCGACGGCCAGGCCTTCGCCTGGGTGCCGGGCGAATTCACGCCGCTGCCAGTCTCCCCAGTGAAATGACGGCCCCGCCGCGTCCGTCGCGGATGCGGCGGGCCTGACTCATTCGGCCGGCGCCGGTTCCACGTTCAGCCCCAGCCAGCCACCCACGATAGCGCGCAGTTCATCCACGCCCTGGCGTGATTCGCCGGAGTAGCTCTGCACGCCGACGCTGTCACCGAAACGGGTGGCCAGCTCCTTTTTCACCTTCTGCAGGATCTGCGCCTGCTGCCCGCGTCCGAGCTTGTCGGCCTTGGTCAGCAGCGCATGCGCCGGCAACCCGCGCTCGGCGGCGTAACCCAGCATCTGCAGGTCGTAGTCCTTCAGCGGATGCCGGATGTCCATCACCACCACCAGTCCGCGCAGCGCCTGGCGGGTGCGGAAATACTGGTCGATGAAGGCTTGCCAGTGCGCCTGCAGGTCGTGCGGCACCTTGGCGTAGCCGTAGCCGGGCAGATCGACCAGATAGCGCTCGGGCTGGATCTGGAAGAACACCAGTTGTTGGGTCCGGCCAGGCGTCTTGGACACCCGGGCCAGCGAGTTCTGACGGGTCAGCGCGTTCAGCGCGCTGGACTTGCCGGCATTGGAGCGCCCGGCGAACGCCACCTCGTAGCCACCATCGTCCGGCAATTGCCGGGTGGTATGGGCGGACAACAGGTAGCGGGCTTGTTCGATAAGTAGCGACATCCGCCTAGGATCGCACGTTCGGCGCCCGGCGTTTTTGCTGCGGTGTTCGTTGACCGTGGCACAAACCGGCAGTGATAATCCGGCGCGCCTGCCAAAACCGGCATCAGCCGCCTCGCGGGCCAGGTCATACGGAGCTCTAGCTGATGCGCCACGCTCGCGTTCTTGCCTTTTCCGTCATTGCGATCCCGGTCATCGCCGCAGTCGCTTTGGCGCAGTCGGCGGTAACCCCTATCCCGGACAATGCCCCGGTGCGCATCGTTCCCCTGGAAGTGGACCTGTCCAAGACCAACTGGGGCGATCCCCAGGCCGGGCAAGCCAAGGCCGCCGCCTGCGCCGCCTGCCACGGCCCGGACGGCAACCCTGCGGTACCGATGTATCCGCGCATCGCCGGCCAGAGCGAGCGCTATATCGCCCGCCAGATAGCCCTGATCGCCAACGGCCAGCGCAGCAGCGGCGCGGTCGCGGCGATGGTGCCGTTCGTGCAGGAGCTGACCGCACAGGACATGCGCGACCTCGGGGCCTGGTTCGCCAGCCAGAAGGCCGGCGCCGGCATTGCCGACGACACCGTGGTCGCCGAGGGCCCGTACAAGGACATGAAGTTCTACGAGATCGGGCAAAAGCTCTATCGCGGCGGCGACAGCGCGCGCGGCATCCCCGCCTGCATGGCCTGCCACGGCCCCAGCGGCGCCGGCAACCCCGGCCCGGCCTACCCCCATATCGGTGGCCAGCAGGCCGAGTACGTGGCGCGGCGGCTGCAGGAATACCAGGCCGGCGCCACCCAGGAAAAAGACCCGGCCCTGTTCAACATCATGGCGCAGGTCACGCATGCGCTGACCGAGCAGGAAATCCAGGCACTGGCCAGCTACCTGCAAGGCCTGCATGATCGTGCCGACGACGAGGCCGCCGCCGCTAATCAGCCCCCGGTCACCGCGCCCGCGCGATCCTGAACCAACGACCGTCGCTGCGGTCGAAGCACTGCGATCCCCGCAACGCTGGTCTACGGGCCAGCGTTCGTTTTTCCCGGAACCGATTCCCCACGGAGACCCCATGAAATTGCCATCCCGACTCTCTTTCCTGCTGCTGGCGCTGCTGCCGTGGTCGGTCTTTGCGGCCAATAGCACGCCACCGGTCGCCGGCGAGGACTACATCGAGATCGACGGAGGCCAGCCGTTCGCGCCGCTGGATGGCAAGGTCGAGGTGGTGGAGGTGTTCGGCTACACCTGCCCGCACTGCGCCCACTTCGAGCCGCAGTTGCAGGCCTGGAGCGCCAAGCAGCCCAGCTACGTGCGGGTCACCCCGTTACCGGGCGTGTTCGGCGGCACCTGGGACGCCTTCGCCCGCGCCTATTACGCCGCCGACGTGCTGGGCGTGGCCAAGCGCAGCCATCTGGCGATGTTCCAGGCCATCCACGACCAGCACAGCATGCCGGCGCAGAACGTATCGCCGCAGGAACTGGCCACGTTCTACACCGCCTATGGGGTACAGCCGCAGCGCTTCATCGACACGCTGAAGAGCCCGCAGGTGGAGGCCAAGGTCAAGGCGGCGCGTGACTTTGCCGTGCGCAGCCAGATTCCCGGCACCCCGGCGGTGATCGTCAACGGCCGCTACCTGGTACGCGCCCGCACGTTCGAACAGGTCCTGAGCGTCACGGACTATCTGATCGCACGTGAACGCACCCCCGCTGGCACGGCGCGGTAACGCTTTGTTGCGTTGTGCGTAACCGCCGCGGACGGTCAGCATGGCATCATGGGCTGTTGCCACGACGCGTGGCCGGCTGCCTTTTAGTTCCTCGCTGGAGATCCATTCGATGAAGACCCGCTTTGCCCTGACCTTGATGGCGTTATTGCCGATTCTCGTCGCCTGCAAGGCGCAGGATGGCAGTGCCGACACCGCGCCGGCCGCGACCACGGCACCCGCCGAAGCCGCCGCGCCGGCCGATACAGCCGCCAGCGCCAAGAGCGCCGCCAGCACCCAAGCCGCCGAGCCGGCTCCTGCTGCCGAATCCGCCGCCGCGTCACCGGCCCCGGCAAGCGCGCCGCATGGCCCCGATCCGGTGGCCGGCACCGATTACATCGACATCGAAGGTGGCCAGCCGTTCCTGCCGGCCGCCGGCAAGATCGAAGTCGCCGAGATCTTCGGCTACGTCTGCCCCGCCTGCGCCGGCTTCCAGCCGCTGGTTGGCCCGTGGAAGGCCGGCCTGCCGTCGGACGTGCACTTCGTCTACGTACCGGCGATGTTCGGCGGCACCTGGGACGACTATGCCCGCGCCTTCTATGCCGCCGAGAGCCTGGGCGTGCTGGACAAGACCCACGACGCGCTGTACCAGGCGATCCACGTCGACCACACCCTGAAGGGCGAGCGCGGCCGCGATTCGGTACAGGACATCGCCGGTTTCTATGCCAAGTACGGCGTGGATCCGAAGCAGTTCGCCGACACCATGACCAGCTTCGGCGTCTCGGCCAAGACCAACCGCGCCAAGCAGTTCGCCGCACGCAGCAAGATCACCGGCACGCCATCGCTGATCGTCAACGGCAAGTACCTGGTCAAGGGCAGCAGCTATCCCGACATGCTGCGCATCGCCGATCACCTGATCGCGCGCGAACGTGCGGCTGCGGCGAAGTAACACGACCGCCAGAATTCTCGTGACCGTTCCTGAAACACGCACCCTGCGGGTGCTGACCGCCAACATCCAGGCCGGCTCCAGCACCCGCCGCTATAGCGACTACGTGACACGCAGCTGGTCGCACGCGCTACCGATAGGCAGCAAGCGCACCAGCCTGGATACGATTGCCAAGCTTGCCGGCGAACGCGATATCGTCGGCCTGCAGGAAAGCGATCCTGGCAGCCTGCGCTCGGGCTTCACCAATCAGACTCACTATCTGGCCGAGCGCGCCGGCTTCAACTACTGGAGCCACCAGCCGAACCGGCGCATGGGCGGGGTCGCCTCCAGCGCCAACGGCTTGCTCAGCAAGCTCGAACCACTGGAAGTACAGGACCATGCCCTGCCCGGCCGCATCGGCGGGCGAGGCGTGCTGCTGGCCAAGTTCGGCGAAGGCCGCGAGGGCCTGGCGGTAGCGGTGGCGCACCTGTCGTTGGGCGCCAACTCGCGGCTCGCGCAGCTGGCCTTCATCGCCGAACTATTGTCCGACCACCCCAACGCCATCCTGATGGGCGATTTCAACTGCGTCGCCGACCGTCCCGAGATGCAGGTGCTGTACCGGCAGACCACGCTGCAACCGCCGGACTGCATCGTGCCCAGCTTCCCGAGCTGGCGGCCGGAGCGCGCGATCGACCATATCCTGGTCAGCGGCGGGCTGCCGATCGAGCGGACCGAGGCGATCCCGGCCGCATTTTCCGACCACCTCGCCATCGGCATGGACGTGGCTGTGCCGCAGAAGCTGTTGCGGTAGCAGCGCTCTGGCGGCGGCCGGACGCAAACCGCATTCATGCATCGCTCGGGGCATTCAGCCAGGTTGGGTATCATCGCGTGATGAATCCGATCTTGCGCTTCGTCTGTGTCCTGGCAGTGTCTGCATGTTCCGGCGGCACGCTGCATGCCCAATCCAGCGACCCGCAGCTGGCCACGATGCGCAGTGCCATCGATGCCGCCGAGCGTGGCCAGTTCGATGCCGCACAGGCAGCAGCGCTCAGCCGCCACCCCCTGTACGGCTGGCTGGAATACGCCAACCTCAAGCGCAACATCCAGACCGTTTCCACGGTGCAAGGCCTGGATTTCCTGACCCGCTACGCCGACCAGCCGGTCGCCGAGGCCTTCCGCAAGGCGTGGCTGCCCTCGCTCGCGCGGCGCCAGGATTGGCCCACCCTGCTCGCCAACTGGAAACCCAGCGACAACCTCGGCCTGCGCTGCGCCGAACTCAATGCGCGCCAGGCCACCGGCAAGGCCGACGCACAATGGACAAGCGATGCCCAAGCGCTATGGCGCAACGCCGGGAATGCGTTGCCGGACGCCTGCGACCCGGTGTTCGCGGTACTCGAGGCACGCGGTGACCTGAGTGATGCACTGCGCTGGGAACGCATCGAAGCCGCCGCCGACGCACAGCAGCCGGCAGTGATGCGCGGCGCCGCGCGCGGCCTGCCCGGCGCCGATCTGGCGCTGGCCAACGACTACGCACTGTTCGTCGACGCCCTCCATCCGCGTGCATTGAACTGGCCGAAGACCGAACGCAGCCGCCGTATCGCCGTCGATGGACTGGCGCGGCTGGCCAAGAGCGACCCGGGTGCCGCCGAGCGCCAGTTGCCGCAGTACGCTGATGCACTGGGCTTCAGTGCGGCCCAGCGCAACCAGGTGCTGTACCAGATCGCATTGTGGACAGTCGCCTCGTACCTGCCGGAATCGGCGCGCCGGCTCAATGCGGTGCCCGACGCCGCCTACGACGAGCGTCTGCACGAATGGCGCGCGCGCGAAGCGATGGCGCGCGCCGACTGGCCGGCCGCGCTGGCGGCGATCCGCAAGATGTCGGACAAGCAACGCAGCGATTCGCGCTGGCAGTATTTCGAGGCCCGCCTGATCCAGAAGACCGGTGCCAGCGGCGACGCGCAGGCGTTGTACAAAACCGCAGCGCAATCGCCCACCTTCCACGGCTTCCTGGCTGCCGACCGGCTCGAGCAGGATTACCGGCTGTGCCCCTGGCTGCCCGACGACAGCGCCCAGGCCAAGGCAACCGTCGCGCGTGACCCGGCACTGGGCCGCGCCATCGGCCTGTTCCAGATCGCCCGTCCCGGCTGGGCGGTATCGGAATGGAACGACGCAATGACCCGTTTCGACGACAACCAGCGGCGGCTGGCGGTGGAAGTGGCCGGCGACAATGGCTGGTTCGACCGCGCGGTCTTCGCGCTCGGCAAACAACCCGACGAACTGCGTCTTTACCACTTGCGCTTCCCATTGCATCACGACGCCGCGATCCGCCGCGAAGCGGCCAGGAACGCGCTGGATCCGGCCTGGATAGCCGCCGAGATCCGCGCCGAGAGCATCTTCAATCCAAACGCGCGTTCGCCGGCCAATGCAATGGGATTGATGCAGGTACTGCCCGGCACCGGCGCCAACGTAGCCAGAATCCAGGGCATCGCCGGCTATACCGGCGCCGCCAGCCTGTACGACGCCGACACCAACATCGCCATCGGCAGCGCCTACCTGCGCCAACTGATGGACAAGTACGGCGGCCAGCCTTACGTCACCATCGCCGCCTACAACGCCGGCCCCACCCCGACGGCACGCTGGCAAAGCCAGCGCCCCGGCTTCGATCCCGATTTCTGGATCGAAACGATCAGCTACAAGGAAACCCGCGAATACGTCGCTCGCGTCCTCGCCTTCAGCGTGATCTACGACTGGCGCCTCAACGGCGACGCATTGCCGCTGAGCGACCGCCTGCGAGGCAAGTTCACCGACACCCGCAAAAAGATCGCCTGCCGCTAACTTTGCGCTAAAACTTTGCTATTGCCGTTGCTGGTGATCTGCGGATTTCCCGGCAATTGCATCCCGCGCCAGGAGCAAAGCGTTAGAAGCCAAAACTTCCGTCCTCTGCACGGACGGGTTCAACCTTTTGGTACCCGCCAAAAGAAACGGAACCAAAGAAAACCGCCTTCCCTGCAACGTCACCAGCCTATGCCTGAATGGCTATCGGCATTTCCGACTCGCCATCCTGGCTTGGTCGGAACGCGCTCAATCAAAGCGTGCTGCCCATCCATGGGCGGCGCCCTCCGGGTTTGGATAACCCTCGTCGTTCGCCCTTCGAAAAAAAGCCGAAGCGCCGCTGGATGCAACTGCTGAACAATCAGGCCAACTATTCCTGCCGTTGCTGTCGCTGTTGCTCTAGATTTTGATTTTTATCTTGGACCTACCTCGCCCTCAAGCGAGCCGAGCCCCGCAGGCAAGGACGGCCGAAGAGGCGCCCTGTTTGAGCGCAGCGAGTTTGGGCGCCGTCCCGGAAAAGGGGATAAATGCCGTCCTTGGCGAGGAGCGCAGCGGACCGATGCGGCTTCATCGCATCGGCTCGCGTCTGGCGAAGGCGCTTTTGATTATTTTTGGCAAGTCAAAAGTGACTCGCGCCGCCAGACGCGAAAGCCTTTGACTTGGCGGTAGCGGTAGCTGTAGCTATCGCCGCAACCATTCCGCCATCGCCAGCAACGAGCGCCAACGCCTTAGTCCTCGCTGTCGCCCCGGCGACCGCCACGGCACCCATCCCCCCCAAAAAACCCAATTGTGCAGCACAGCATTAGCCGCTATCGTCGAACCACGCCTCCCGCCGAACCTGCGCCTCCGCGCACGCGCCTCGAGGCGACCCGGAGCCCAGATGCCATCCCTCCCCGCGTCATCCCCCATCGACCAGCGCCCCCCACTGCTACCCTGGCTACTGCTCGCGGTGCAGCACGTACTGGTGATGTACGCCGGCGCCGTCGCGGTACCCCTGATCGTCGCCGAAGCACTGCAACTGTCACGCGCCGATACCGCCTTCCTGATCAGCGCCGACCTTTTCTGCTGCGGCCTGGCCACCATCGCGCAATCGCTCGGCCTGCCCGGCTTCGGCATCCGCCTGCCGGTAGTGATGGCCGCCACCTTCGCCTCGGTCGGACCGATGATCGCCATCGGCGGCGACCCGCGACTCGGGTTGCCCTACGTGTTCGGCGCCGCCCTGATCGCCGGGGTCGTCGGCATCCTGGCCGCGCCCCTGATCGGCCGCCTATTGCGGCTGTTCCCCCCGGTGGTGACCGGTACCGTGATCGCCTCGATCGGATTGACCCTGACCGGGGTCGCGGTGCATTGGGCCGCCGGCGGTGCGGGCGCGGCCGATTACGGCGCGCCACGACACCTGGCCATTGCCGGTGCCGTTCTGCTGGCCGTGCTCATGCTACTGCGCTATGCGCGCGGCTTCCTCGCCAATATCGCGGTACTGCTTGGCCTTGTGCTCGGCCTGGTCCTCGCATCGGCCACCGGCCAGGTCGACCTGGCCGGGCTGGGCGAGGCGGCCTGGCTGGCGCCGGTGCAGCCGTTCCACTTCGGCCCGCCGCGGTTCGAGCTGTGGTCGGCGCTGACGATGTGCGTGGTGCTGTTCATCGTGTTCGTCGAATCCACCGGCATGTTCCTGGCCCTGGGCGAGTTGGTCGGTCGCCCGGTGGAGCGCAAGGCGCTGGTGCGCGGCCTGCGTGTGGACGGGCTGGGCATGCTGCTGGGGGGCGTGTTCAACGCATTCCCCGACACTTCGTACTCGCAGAACATTGGCCTGGTCGGATTGACCGGAGTGGTCAGCCGCTGGGTCTGCGTACTGGCCGGCGTACTGCTGGTGGTGCTGGGACTGATTCCCAAGCTGGCGATGCTCGCCGCCGCGATCCCGCCCAGCGTGCTCGGGGGCGCCGCGCTGGTGATGTTCGGCATGGTCACCGCCAACGGCATCCGCACGCTGGGCCAGGTCGACTTCGCCGGCCGCCGGCACAACCTATTGATCGTCGCGGTCAGCCTTGGCCTGGCGATGGTGCCGGTGACCGCCGAGCACTTCTTCGATCACCTCCCGCGTGTGCTTGGCCCGCTGCTGAATAGTGGAATCCTGCTCGCGACGGTGGCCGCAGTCGCGCTGAATGCCTGGTTCAACGGCCTGGGCGCGCCGACTCCGCAAGCGCTTCCGCTGCATGGAGTCGATCCCCCTCCGCGCTGAGGCATGCCAGGCGCTTCTTGAGTGCGACGTGGCCTGGAACAGCGTGCAGCGCAGGATTGGCACGCCCCACGCGACGTTCCGTGAAGGGTGGCTGCGCCGGGTTGCTGGCCGCGCACCCGGCCCGGCCTCGGCCCAACCGCCGGTGGTGCAGCCAGATTCACCTTACCATTCACGCTTTCGGCTCACTTTTCCCTCATGAAGATCTATCTCGTCGGCGGCGCGGTCCGTGACGCGCTGCTCGGCCAGCAACCCGGCGATCGTGACTGGGTGGTCGTGGGCGCCAGCCAGGCGCAGATGGAAGCACTCGGCTACAAGGCAGTGGGGCGCGACTTCCCGGTATTCCTGCATCCGCATAGCAGCGAGGAATATGCGTTGGCGCGAACCGAGCGCAAATCGGGGCGCGGCTATCGCGGCTTCGTCGTCGATGCCGATCCGTCGGTAACACTGGAAATGGACCTGCAGCGGCGCGACTTCACCATCAATGCGATCGCGCGCGACGAAGCCAGCGGCGAGCTGATCGATCCCTACGGCGGTGTCCGCGACATCGAGCAACGCGTGCTGCGCCATGTCGGCCCGGCCTTTGCCGAAGATCCGCTGCGGGTGCTGCGCGCGGCGCGCTTCATGGCGCGACTGGCGCCGCTGGGCTTCACCGTGGCTGCCGAGACGCTGGCATTGATGCGCGAAATGGCCGCCAGCGGCGAGCTGGATGCGCTGGTGCCCGAACGCATCTGGCAGGAGCTTCGGCGCTCGCTGGCCTCGCCGCAGCCATCGGCGTTCCTGCAAACGCTGCACGCGACCGAGGGGCTGGGGCCGATACTGCCGGAAGTGGAAGCGCTGTACGGCGTGCCCCAACGCGCCGAGTTCCACCCGGAAATCGACACCGGCGTGCATCAGGAACTGGTCAGCGACATGGCCGCACGGCTGGCACCCGGCGATGCGCTGGTGGGCTTTGCCGCGCTCACCCACGACCTAGGCAAGGCGCTGACGCCGCCCGAGCAATGGCCGCGCCACATCATGCACGAACAACGCGGTATTGCCCCGCTGGAGGCGCTGTGCGCGCGGCTGAAGGTGCCGCAGGAGTATCGCCAACTCGCCACCCTGGCCTGCCGCGAACATCTCAACGTGCATCGCATCGCCGAACTGCGCGACAAGACCGTGCTCGAGCTGCTGTCGCGCTGCGACGCGTTCCGCCGCCCGGAGCGCATCGCGCAGCTGGCGCTGGTATGCGAAGCCGACAAGCGTGGCCGGCTGGGCGGTGCCGAAGACGCCTACCCGCAAGCGGCCGAACTGCGACGGCTGCATGCCGTGGCGCAGGCGGTCGGCGCCCGCGACCTGGCCACCCAGGGCCTGCAAGGCCCGCAGATCGCCGAAGCGCTGGCACAGGCACGCATCGCCGCGATCAGCGCGGCTCGGCGCGACTGACAAAAAAGGGCCGACGGCAAGCGATTTTTGAAACCGGCCTGATGCCTGATGACCGGAAGTCTATATGGGACGGGAGGTTAGCTCCACTTCTGGCCGCTTTTCGAGGTTTCGGCGTTGCCGGCTAGGAGCCACATAAGAGCGTTGCGGTAGAAAGCCTGAGCGTGCTGCATCAGAGGCGATTGCCAGCAGACGGCGGCCGCATTTCACCCTGGTAGCCCCATCGGTCGCCGCCGTCGCTGCGGCTGATTTCGTTGAAATCGCCATCGCTTGAAGAGGATCCGCCATTGGGTCAGAAACTCCAGGAACAAGCTTACGGCGGCGCTCGATCTGCTCATCGCCTATGCCCAGAAATGTCCTGCGCGCTATCGCTTGCTGTTCCACAACGCCCGTCTTGTATGCCGAGAGCGCGGAACTCGCAAGGCAGGGGCAGCGTCGATCTCTGAGTTCTTTGGAATCGTTGCGGAATGCCAGGTAGCCAAGAACGCTGCCCGGATCAGAAGCCAGCCGCTCGCGGGGTTGCGGTTGGCTGCAGTGCACGGTCTGTTGGCTCTGGAGGCCAACGGGCAGTTGCCTCCGCGCAAGGGACTCAAAAATCTTTTCGACCGCATGACGCTCATGCTCGACCTACTGTCAGGCCCTCCCTCTTGAGGTCAAGAGTTGACCGATCTTTCAATCCGTAGGCCGGCGCGCACGTGCCAGGTTGGCTGCAAGTTCGCCCCAGGTCTGGTGTGCGTGCGCACGCCAGGCGGGCTGTCCAGGCCCACTACGCCAAGACTCGCGCAGCGGGCTGTTGTCGACCGTGTCGAAGCCGAACTGATCGTACAGCCGCGTGACCAGGGCGACTGCCTCGGGAAAGTCGCTGGATACAGACAGCGCATGCCGCTGAGGATCCCCCGCCGGCTGGCTGGAAAAGCAATAGCCTCGGTGCCTGGATGTGGGTAAACGCCTTGGCCACCTTGGAGCGGGGGAGCTGCTCCTGACGCAATTCGTGTTCGGTTTTATCGCCCCGGTCGATCACGTCGAAGTTACCGTCGCGCCAAGGCATGTAGTTGTTGGTGTCCAGCACGATCTTCCCGGCCAGCGCCTCAACCGGCAGATCGTTCACCAACTTCAGAGGGGCAGCCACGACGACAAAATCCCCCGCCTGGGCGGCATCCTGCGCTGTACCAGCACGTGCCTGCGGACCGAGTTTGGCAATGAGCGCGGTGAGAGTTTCAGGGCCGCGCGAGTTGGAGATGACGACTTGGTAACCGCATGCGATCGCCGCCCGTGCAATCTGACTGCCGACCTCGCCGGCGCCGATGATGCCGATGACGCTCATGGCTTGGCCACCGTCACGATCTAGCACGAATCAGTTGCTCGCTTGCTGTCCACAGTCGGGCAGCGGTGTCTGCATCGAGTGCATACGACCTGACACCATCGGCGAAGGGGTTGGGCGTGTCGTCGATCGGCGCCACCGAGCAGTCTTCCAGATAGCGTCCTCCGACCGCCTCCTTGTCGGCCACCACGGCAGCCCAAACCGAGGTCGCCGCAGCCTGCTCGATACCCTTCAACGGTGAGGGCGACAGGCCAGCTTCAGCGCGCGCCTTGGCGACCGTGTCCAAGAGGCCTTGCAGCTCCTGCTGCGAAAAGTGGCTAGTCAGACCCGTCGCGCTGTTGCCCGGCATCACCGATGCGGCACGGATTCCGCGACCACGATGGCGCTGGTCGAACGCCACCGCGAACAGAGCATTGGCGGTCTTCGAACGGCCATAGGCCAGGAACGGATCGTAAGCCTGCTGTTCAAAATTCGGATCATCCAAATCGACATTGGCCACACGATGGGCCTGCGACGACAGCACCACCAGCCGGCCATTGCCGGCCAGCAGCGACTCGATCTGTGTAACCAGTGCGAAATGTCCCAAATGGTTGGTTCCGAACTGCAACTCAAAACCGTCTTGGGTGCGACCAAACGGAGTCGCCATGATACCGGCGTTGGCAATGATCACATCCAGGCTTGTGCTCTCTGCCAGCAGCGTCTTCGCCGCGGCGTCCACACTGGCTAGAGAAGCCAGGTCGAGCTTGAGCAACGTTAGGCTACCACCGGCCTTAGCTGCAGCAGTAGCAACCGGAGCCGCCGCGCGCTCGGTCTTGGCCACATCGCGAGCGGTTCCGATGACCGTGGCGCCGTGGGTTGCCAGCGCCCGTGCCGTTTCCAGACCAATGCCCGAGGACACGCCGGTTACCAGAATACGTTTACCCTGTAGGTCAGTGCCGGCAAGTACTTCGTCGGCGGTCGTGGTGGCATTGAAAGTACCCATCATGTCTGCTGTCCTCGCTCTCAGATACCAACGCCACCGGCCAGGCTGATGACCTGTCCAGTGATATAGCCACCGTTTGGCCCGGCCAGGAAGCAAACCGTGCCCGCGACTTCCTCCAGCGTCGCAATGCGACGGATCGCGTGCAGATTCAGCAGCGCTTCGGGAACACCAGCCCCCAGCACCTCGGCGGCCATGTCGGTCGGCATCACGCCCGGCTGAATGACGTTGGAAGTGATGTTGCGTCCACCAAGATCGCGCGCCACCCCCTTGGCATAGCCGACCAATGCAGCCTTGCTGCCCGCGTAGTCGGCCGCGCCGGAAAATGGGACCTGGGTGCCCAGCAGCGAGCCGATGAAGATGACCCGACCGCCATCGGACAGTCTCGGCGCAGCCGCGCGCGTCGTTGCCACCGAACCCATGACGTTGATCTGCCACATTCGGTCCAGCTTAGCCGTCTCCAGGGCCGGGTCATCGACGCTTTGGCCCTGGATCGCAATGGCCGCGTTGTTGACCAAGATGTCGATCCGACCGAAATGCGCCAGCACCTGGTCGAGCAGCGGCCCGGCGGCAGCCGTGTCGGTCTGGTCGCTCTGGATCGCCAGTGCACGCACGCCCTTGGCCTTGAGGGTCTCGACCACGGCCTGCGCCTTCTCGGTCGAGGCCACGTAGCTGATCGCGACGTCCGCGCCTTGCTCGGCAAGGGCAGCAGCGGTAACCGCACCTAAGCCGCGCGAGCCGCCGGTGACCAGAGCAACCTGGCCTTTCAGTACTTTTGACATGGAGAAACCTTTACGGGAGTGAGTAAGAGATGGGGCGACGCCCAGGGTCTGCTTGTGACCAGAGTGAGAGCCCAAGAATAAACTAACGGTCGTTACGATAAATTCGCGGGAGACTCTCGTCAAGTGATTTGATAACATCCGTTATGAAAAATTGGAGGTATTGGGATGGGACGACATCGTGAATTCGACGTCGAACAGGCGCTGGATACAGCGTTGTGCGTGTTCTGGCGTAAGGGCTACGAGGGCGCGTCGTACACCGACCTGACACAGGCCATCGGTGTCGAGCGGCCCGCGCTGTACGCCGCATTCGGCAACAAGGAAGCACTGTTCCGCCGTGTGCTCGAACGCTATTACGCGCACTACATGAACTTCATCCCGGCCGCGCTTGAACTGCCGACCTCACGCGAAGTCGCCGAGCAGATCCTGCGCTCGGCAGCTGATTTGCAAACACGCTATCCAGACCACACCGGTTGCCTCGGCATCCACGGAGCCTTGGCTGGCTCCGACGATGCCGAGCCTATTCAACAGGCGTTGATCGACGCACGCGCGAACGGCGAAGCGTTGCTGCGCGAACGTTTCGAGCGGGCCAAGAAAGAAGGCGACCTGCCCCCACAGGCCAATTGCGCCGCACTGGCAGCCTTTGTGTGCGCAGTCCTTCACGGCATGGCGGTTCAAGCCAAGGCCGGTTTCAAACGCGAGATGTTGGATGCGGTGATTGACCAGGCGTTATCGGGCTGGCCCTCGAAAACAGACGCCTCAACCGTCGGTAACGCAATATCTCACTGAGGATCTTGCCAACCACCAAACATATAGCGGTGTGGTTTTACATGGAGGTTGGCATCATTTTTCGTCCGAAATTAGAAGTCGCCTATGGGAGTGATGTTTCAGGCTTCGTCAGCGTCGTACC
>JAATFS010000297.1 GCA_015655035.1 Lysobacterales bacterium
GCCGCAGCACGAAGCCGACGATGACCACCGCGATGCCGGAGAGCGCCAGCAGCATGGCGCGACTACAGCGTCGCGGCGGCACGCGCCGCCTGGTTGTAGCTGCCCGACAACAGCCGCATCTGCTGCGCCAGTTGCGACAGCACCGCCTCGTCCGGGCCCTGGTTGCGGGCCGGGGCCACCAGCAACTGCTCGCGGATCTGATGGTAGCGATCGCAGAACGCCACGCCTTCGGCAGTGGCTTGCAGCAGCTTGTCCTTGCCGACCCGGCGGGCCTGGACCAGACCGGCGCTTTCGAGCTTGCGCAGCGCGTAGGTGGCCAGGTGGGTGTCCTCGATGTCCAGCACCAGGGTGATGTCGGCCAACCGCTTGGGCCGGTCGCGGTGGCGCACGGTGTGCAGGATCAGCACTTCCAGCGGAGTCAATTGCGCGCCAGCGGCGGCTGCGCAGCGCACCATCCAGCGCTGGAACCCGGTGGCGGCCAGGGTCAGGCTGAATTCCAGCTCCGACAACGCCGGGGAAGCGCCTTCGGCCAGATGTGCCGAAGACACGATAGGCGGGGTTGGCGAACGCACGGAACGGGACATGGTGGGCCTCCTGATGCCTGGATGATTCTTTTCTTGAAAAGAATTTGTCAAGCGGATATAGATAAATTGTCTATAAGTTGTTGCCGTCGATGGCGACTGGGTGCGAGGCGCATGGCAGGTTGGCAGTTCTGGGTGGACCGTGGTGGCACCTTCACCGATATCGTCGCGCGCGCCCCGGATGGCACGCTGCGCACGGCCAAGCTGCTCAGCGAGAACCCGGCGCGCTATCGCGATGCGGCGGTGGCCGGCATCCGCCAACTGCTCGGCGTAGCTCCAGGCGAGCCGCTGCCGGCGCAGCAGATCGAGCGGGTCAAGATGGGCTCGACGGTGGCCACCAACGCCCTGCTCGAGCGCAAGGGCGCGCGCACCTTGCTGCTGGTCGATGCGGGCTTTGCCGACCTGCCGCGCATCGGCAACCAGGCGCGGCCGCAGCTGTTCGCGCTGGATATCCGCCGGCAATCGCCGTTGTACGCGGCGGTGGAGGAGATCGGGGGCCGTATCGACGTCGAGGGCAATCCACTGGGCGGCTTGGACGAGCCGGCGCTGCTGGCGCTGCTGCGGCGCTATCGCGAGCAGGGCTTCGAGGCTTGCGCGATCGCGCTGATGCACGCCTGGAAGCATCCGGCGACCGAGCGCCGGGTGGCCGCGCTGGCGCGGCAGGCCGGCTTCGCACAGGTCTCCGCCAGCGCCGATGTCAGCCCCTCGCTGGGATGGGTGGCACGCGCGCATACGGCGGTGGTGGATGCCTATTTGTCGCCGGTGCTGCGCCGCTACGTCGATCGCGTGGTTTCCGAACTGGGCGATACCCGGCTGTATTTCATGCAGTCCAGCGGTGGCCTGACCGACGCGGCGCTGTTCCGGGGCAAGGACGCGGTGCTGTCCGGGCCGGCGGGCGGCATCGTCGGCGCAGCGCGTACCGCCGAGGCGCTGGGGGTGGAGCGGGTGATCGGCTTCGACATGGGCGGCACCTCCACCGACGTGAGCCTGTATGCCGGCCGGTTCGAGCGCGAATACGACAGCGAGATCGCCGGCGCACCGATGCGGGTGCCGACGATGGCCATCCATACCGTCGCTGCCGGGGGCGGCTCGATCCTGCATTTCGACGGTGCGCGCCTGCGCGCCGGCCCGGACAGCGCTGGCGCCCAGCCGGGCCCGGCCGCCTATCGCAACGGCGGCCCGCTGACGGTGACCGACGCCAACGTGATGCTGGGCAAGATCCAGCCGGACTGGTTTCCGCGGATCTTCGGGCCGGAGGCCGACCAGCCGCTGGACCAGCAAGCCGTGCAGAGTGGCTTCGAGCAACTGGCGCGGCAGATCACCGCCGCCAGCGGCCAGCCCTGGGACGTGCATCAGGTAGCCGAGGGGTTCGTCCAGGTCGCGGTGGAGAACATGGCGCAGGCGATCAAGCGGATCACCCTGGAGAAGGGCCATGACGCCAAGCGCTTCGCGCTGCAATGCTTCGGTGGCGCCGGTGGCCAGCATGCCTGCCTGATTGCCGACGCGCTGGGCATGCAACGCATCCTGATCCATCCCCTGGCGGGCGTGTTGTCGGCCTACGGCATGGGGTTGGCCGACCAGAGCCTGGTGCTGCAGCAGGCGCTGGAGCGCCCATTGCAACCGGAGGCGGTACAGGCCGCCGAAGCACTGCTGCAAACGATGCAGCGCGATGCCACCACCCGCCTGCTGGCGCGCGAGCCCGAACCGGTGCCGCTGCACTTCCAGCGGCAGGTCGAGTTGCGCTACGCCGGCACCGATGCGGCGCTGAGCGTGACATTCGGCGATGCCGGGGCCATGCGCACCGCGTTCGAGCTGGCACATGCGCAGCGCTTCGGTTTCCACGACCCCGGCCGCGAGATCGTGGTCGAGAGCGTCACCCTGGAAGCGATCGTGCCGGGCGAACCGGTGCCGCCGGCCAGCATCGACGACAGTGCGCCGTCCACGCCGCAGGCGCTGGCGCAGGTGGCGTTGTGGAGCGGCGGGCGCGCGCACGCGGCGGGCATCTACCAACGCGAGGCGTTGGCGCACGGCGCAACGGTGGAGGGCCCGGCGCTGATCTGCGATGCACTTTCCACCACCGTGATCGAGCCGGGCTGGCGCGCGCAGGTCGTGGCCGGCGGCGTGCTGTCGCTGCAACGCCAGGCGCAGCCGACCACGGCGGCGACCCGGCGCGACGATGCCGGGCGTGCCGACCCGGTATTGCTGGAGCTGTTCAACAACCGCTTCGTCGCCGTCGCCGAACAGATGGGCGTGGTGCTGCGGCATACCTCCACCAGCGTCAATATCAAGGAGCGCCTGGACTACTCGTGCGCGATCTTCGACCGCGACGGCAACCTGGTGGCCAATGCCCCGCACGTGCCCGTGCACCTGGGCGCGATGGGCGAAAGCGTGCGCACGGTGATCCGCACGCGTGGCGCGAGCCTGAAGCCCGGCGACATGATCGCGCTGAACAACCCCTTCGCCGGCGGCACCCATCTGCCGGACATCACCGTGATCGCGCCGGTGTTCGACGCTGGCGGGTGCGAGCTGCGGTTCTTCGTCGGCAATCGCGCCCACCATGCCGATATCGGCGGCACCACGCCTGGCTCCACGCCGCCGGGCTCGCGCACGCTGGAAGACGAAGGCGTGGTCATCGACGATTTCCTGGTGCTCGATGGTGGCCGTTTCCGCGAACAGGCCTTCCGCGCGCTGCTGGCCGGCGGGCGCTGGCCTGCGCGCAATCCCGACGTCAACGTCGCCGACCTGCGCGCACAGATCGCTGCCAACGAGACCGGTATCGGCGCACTCCAGGCGTTGCTGCAAGATAACGGCTGGGCGCAGGTGCATGCCTACATGGGGCATGTCATGGCCAACGCCGAGGAACGCATTCGCCAGGTGGTGGCCACGCTGGAGGACGGGCAGTTCACGTATCCGATGGACGACGGCGGTGTGCTGCAGGTCGCGGTACGGGTGGATCGCGCGCGGCGCGAGGCCGTCATCGATTTCACCGGCACCAGCGCCCAGCGCGACGGCAACTTCAACGCGCCGCCGGCAATCGTGCGCGCGGTGGTGCTGTACGTGTTCCGTTGCCAGGTGGCCGATGCGATCCCGCTCAACGAAGGTTGCCTGAATCCGCTGCAAATCGTGCTGCCGCCAGACAGCTTCCTGTCGCCACGGCCGGGCAGCGCGGTGGTCGCCGGCAATACCGAGGTCAGCCAGGCGATCTGCAACGCGTTGTTCGGCGCGCTCGGCATCCTGGCCAGCGGGCAGGGCACGATGAACAACTTCCTGTTCGGCAACGCCCGCCACCAGTACTACGAAACCATCGGCGGCGGCGCCGGTGCGGGGCAGGGGTTCGACGGCGCGTCGGCCGTGCACACGCACATGACCAACACCCGGCTGACCGACCCCGAGGTGCTGGAACTGCGCTATCCGGTAAGGGTTGAACACACCGCGATCCGGCGCGGTTCCGGCGGCGCCGGCCGGCAACGTGGCGGCGACGGCATGCTGCGCGCGCTGCGCTTCCTCGAACCGATGACGGCCACGCTGGTGTCTTCACGCCGGACCGTGGCGCCGTTCGGACTGCAAGGCGGCGCGTCAGGCGCACCCGGCCAGCAATGGGTGCTGCGCGCGGGCGGCGAATGCGAGCAGATGCAGGGATGCGATCGGGTCGAGTTGCACGCCGGCGACACGATCTTCATCGAGACGCCGGGCGGCGGAGGCTATGGCGCCGCTGGGTGATACCCGCGGCCGGCGGGGCGGGTTGCCCGCCGGCGAGCGCCAAGCGCCAAGCTCAGTTGAACACCATGCCGCCGTCGATCAACAGCGACTGGCCGGTCATGTAGTCCGAACCCGGACCGGCGAGGTAGGACACGCAGGCGGCCACGTCTTCAGGCTCGGATAGCCGGCCCAGGGTGATGCGCTTGGCGAACTCTGCGGTGCCGTAGCCCAGCGGCTGGCCGGCGGCCTCGGAAATCTGGCGGTCGATCTCGAACCACATCGGCGTCTTCACGATGCCGGGGCAGAACGCGTTGACGGTGATGCCCAGCGGCGCAAGGTCGCGCGCGGCGGTCTGGGTCAGCCCGCGCACGGCGAACTTGCTGGCCGAATACACCGCCAGTTCCGGGTTGCCGACATGTCCGGCCTGCGAGCAGGCATTGATGATCTTGCCGCCGTGGCCCAGCGCCTTGAACGCCTGGACCGCCGCCTGGATGCCCCAGACAGTGCCCTTGAAATTGATGTCGAACACCTTGTCGATCACCGCTTCGTCGATCTGCTCGATCGGCGTGGTGGGCGCGATGCCGGCATTGTTGACGATCACGTCGAAGCCGCCGAGCTGGGTGTTCGCTTGTTCCACTGCGGCGAACACCTGCTCGCGCCTGGAAACATCGGCCACCAGCGCAATGGCCTTGCCGCCGGCCTGTTCGATCGCGGCGGCGGCCTGCCTGGCGGTGTCGGCGTTGTAGTCGACCACGGCGACGGCAAAGCCGTCCTTGGACAGACGCTCGGCGATGGCTTTGCCGATGCCTTGGCCGGCGCCGGTGATGAGAGCGACCTTCTGGGTCATGACGTACTCCTGCGAATGGGGGAGCCGGGACGAAGTCTCCGTTCCGGGTATCGCCACCATGGACCGTTCGCATCGCAATAAAGGTGATCCAGATCAATTGCCGCTCAACTGCCACCGCCGCAAATGCAAAGAGCCCGGGCACGGGCCCGGGCTCTTGAGGGGAACGGCGACACGCCGACCCCCGCCGCGCGGCGGGGAGCGTGAGCTTAGACCGACAGCTCCAGCAGCAGCTTGTTGAGCCGTTTCACGTAGCCGGCCGGGTCCTTGAGACTGTCGCCAGCGGCCAGCGCGGCTTGGTCGAACAGCACCCGGCTCAGGTCGCCGAAGCGGTCCATGTCCTGCTCGCTGTCCAGCTTCTCGATCAGCGGGTGGCCCGGGTTGAACTCGAACACCGGCTTGGACTCGGGCACGCTCTGGCCGCTGGCCTCCAGGATCTGGCGCATCTGCAGGCCCAGGTCGCCCTGGCCGATGGCCAGGATCGCCGGGGAGTCGGTCAGGCGGTGCGAGACCCGGACTTCGGCGACATCGTCGCCCAGCGCGGCCTTGATCCGGCTGGCCAGGCCTTCCTTGGTCTTGGCTACTTCTTCCTGCGCCTTCTTGTCTTCTTCCGAATCCAGGCTGCCCAGGTCGAGATCGCCGCGTGCCACGTCGACGAACGACTTGCCGTCGAACTCGGTCAGGTAGCTCATCAACCACTCGTCGATGCGGTCGGTCAGCAGCAGTACCTCGATGCCCTTCTTGCGGAACACTTCCAGGTGCGGGCTGTCCTTGATCTGGGCGTAGGTTTCGCCGGTGAGGTAATAGAGCTTTTCCTGGCCTTCCTTCATGCGCGCCACGTAGTCGGCCAGCGCCACATCCTGGGCGCCGTCGCTGCCGTGGGTGGAGGCGAAACGCAGCAGGCCGGCGACCTTCTCGCGATTGGCGTAGTCCTCGGCCGGGCCTTCCTTCAGCACCTGGCCGAAGTTGCGCCAGAAAGTGGCGTAGTCGTCGGGCTTGTCCTTGGCCAGCTTTTCCAGCATGTCCAGCGAGCGCTTGGTCAGTGCCGACTTCATCGAGTCGATCACCGGCCCGGATTGCAGTATCTCGCGCGAGACGTTGAGCGACAGGTCCGACGAATCGACCACGCCCTTGACGAAACGCAGGTACAGCGGCAGGAACTGGTCGGCCTGGTCCATGATGAAGACACGCTGCACGTACAGCTTCAGGCCCTTGGCGGCATCGCGGTGATACAGGTCGAACGGCGCGCGCGCCGGCACGAACAGCAGCGAGGTGTAGTCGAGCTTGCCTTCGACCTTGTTGTGGCTCCACGCCAGCGGGTTGGTGGCGTCGTGGGCGACGTGCTTGTAGAACTCCTGGTATTCCTCGTCCTTGATCTCGGACTTGGGCCGGGTCCACAGCGCGCTGGCTCGGTTGATCGCCTCCCACTCCGGCTCGGCGGGTGCGTCCTTGTCCTCGCCGTAATGCTCCTTGAGCATCTCGATCGGCAGGGCGATGTGGTCGGAGTACTTCTTGACGATGCCGCGCAGCTTCCAGCCATCGGCGAAGTCGTGCTCGCCGTCCTTCAGGTGCAGCACGATGCGGGTACCGCGCTCGGGCTTGTCGACCGTGGCGACCTCGAACTCGCCTTCGCCGCGCGAGGACCAATGCACGCCTTCGCTGGCCGGGGTGCCGGCGCGGCGGCTGTAGACATCGACCTGGTCGGCGACGATGAACGCGCTGTAGAAACCCACGCCGAACTGGCCGATCAGGTGCGAGTCCTTCTTCTGGTCGCCGCTCAGGTGCGAGAGGAAGTCGGCGGTGCCGGACTTGGCGATGGTGCCCAGGTGGGCCACGGCCTCGTCGCGGCTCATGCCGATGCCGTTGTCGTCGATGCTGACGGTATGCGCGTCCTTGTCGAACTCGACGCGGATGCGCAAGGCATCGCCGCCGCCTTCCAGCAGCTCGGGCTTGACCAGGGCTTCGAAGCGCAGCTTGTCGGCGGCGCCGGCGGCGTTGGAGACCAGCTCGCGCAGGAAGATCTCCTTGTTCGAGTACAGCGAGTGGATCATCAGCTGCAACAGCTGCTTGACCTCGGTCTGGAAGCCCAGGGTTTCTTTTTGGGTTTCAACGGTCATCGTCGTCTTGCTCCGTGGTGGTCTATGCCGCGCAAACTGCGGCCGATGCCGTTCGGGGTATGGGTCGGGCGGCGGATTTCAAGGGGCGCCGCGTATTCGCGTCGGCGCCGATGATGACGAACGCGTTGCCACGCGCCGGCAAAGGCGAACGACAGTGGCCCGGAAACCTACTGCGCGGGCCACCTGGGGAAGCCGGCTATCTGCTCGCCCTCCGCCGCCAGCGGTATCATGCGCCGCCCATCCCGACTCGCCTGTACCGATGTCCGATTGCGTCGCCGCCGCCCTTGTTCGTCCTTGTCGCTCGCCTCGGAGCGCGCGATGACGCGCCCGGGCCGCAGCGCGGCGCCGCGCCCCGGTGAGGGGCAGGTACGGATCGTCGGTGGACGCTGGCGCAACACCCGCCTGGCGGTGCCGGACCTGCCGGGACTGCGCCCGACCAGCGACCGCGTGCGCGAGACCTTGTTCAACTGGCTGATGCCGATGTTGCCGGGCGCCCGCGTGCTCGACCTGTTCGCCGGCAGCGGTGCACTGGGCCTGGAGGCGGTTTCGCGCGGTGCGACGTCGGCGCAGTTGGTCGAACGCGATCCGGGCCTGGCCGCACGCCTGCGCGCCCAGGTGGCCAAGCTTGGCGCAGGCGCGCAGGTGCAGGTCGCACAGGAGGACGCGCTGCGCTGGCTCGAGCGGCCCGCCGCGCAGCCGGTCAACCTGGTGTTCCTGGACCCGCCGTTCGCGGCTGGGCTGTGGGATGAGGTGCTGGCGCGGCTGCCGGCGCATCTGGCTGCGGGGGCCTGGCTGTACCTGGAAGCCCCGTTGGGAGCGACCCCGGCGCTTGGACCGGGCTGGGCGCTGCACCGCGAGGGCCGCACCCGCGAGGTGCGCTATGCGCTGTACCGGCAGGCCGCTGCTACACTGCGCGACGACCTAAACGCGGTAACTTCCGTATGACCGTGGCCAACAGCCGCATCGCCGTTTATCCAGGTACCTTCGACCCGATCACCAATGGTCATATCGACTTGGTGAACCGCGCGGCGCGCTTGTTCGACAAGGTGGTGGTCGGGGTGGCGCAAAGCCCGTCCAAGGGTCCCGCATTGCCGCTGGCGCAACGCGTGGCATTGGCTCAGGAGGCGTTGGCGCAGCATTCCAATGTCGAAGTGCGAGGGTTCGATACGCTGTTGGCGCACTTCGTCCGGGACGTCGGTGCCGGGGTACTGCTGCGCGGGCTGCGCGCGGTATCCGATTTCGAATACGAGTTCCAGCTGGCCAGCATGAACCGCCATCTGATTCCCGAGGTCGAGACCTTGTTCCTGACCCCGGCCGAGCAGTACAGCTTCATCTCTTCGTCGCTGGTGCGGGAAATCGCCCGTCTTGGCGGTGACGTGTCCGGGTTCGTTCCCGCCTCGGTGGTCGAGGCCCTGCGCCGGGTGCGCGAGTCCCGCAACCCGGCCTAAATCCGTTTCTTCAATACAACACAGAGGGAATAGTTCCATGAACAACACCATGCGTGTGCTGGCGATCGCTTCATTTGCGCTGGCATTCACCGCCTGCAAGAAGCAGGAAGCCGCTCCGGCTGCGGTCGCCGAAGCACCGGCCCTGAAGGCGCCGGCCAAGGACGACAATGCGGCGTGGAAGCAATACCTGCCGGCCGTGGTCGGGCAGAACCTGGGTAGCATCAACAACAGCCCGTTCCTGTACTACCTGCCGCCGGAGTCCGATGCCGAATTCGCCGGCAGCTACGAGCGCCAGCTGGAAAGCGTGCAGACCGCGCTGAGCCGTGGCGTGCAGCCGGGCAACATGCTGGCCTTCGGTTCCTCGGCCTCGGCCAAGATGGCCGACTTCATCGCTGAGGCGTTCAAGAAAGTCCAGCCCGATTCGATGAAGGGCGTGCGCGTGCTGTTCATCGGCGATGCCGCCGACAACGCGCGCGTGCAGGGCGTGATCCAGCCCACCGGCGCCGAGTACGTATTCGTCGAAGCCAAGTAATGCAAGGCTGGCGCGCCCGCCCGGGCGCGCCAGCGGCGCTGCGTTGGGGGAGCGGCTGGCGGGCCGATTGGCCGGTCGCGGCACTGTCTGCCGCGCGTGGAGAGCAGCCTCCTGCTGCCAGGAGGCGCCTTGCCAGGCAACCTGCCTGCGCCGCGCTCACCTCAAAGTACATAACACGTTCTAAACTACGGGCATTCGCGTTCAGTCCCCCGAAATGTCCCTCAAGATCAACGAGCTGTGCGTCAACTGCGACGTCTGCGAGCCAGCTTGCCCCAACCAGGCAATCTCGATGGGCGAGTCGATCTATGTGATCGATCCGGCCCGCTGCACCGAGTGCGTGGGCCATTTCGACGAAGCGCAGTGCGTGGTGGTGTGCCCGGTGGAGTGCATCGACCCGGACCCGGACATCCCCGAGACGCACGCGCAGTTGCTGAGCAAGTTGCTGCGGCTGCAACACGATCATCCAGAACTTTACGAATCGGAGTCCCCCGCCTCATGAGAATGCTTGCCCGTCGTTTGCTGCTGCTGGCC
>JAATFS010000261.1 GCA_015655035.1 Lysobacterales bacterium
ATCGCACATCGCGACAACGTGTCTCTTGAGCGCAACGTGCAACTACGATAGTCACGCGGCGGCAACAATCGATCTTGTCTTTTTCAGGCCATCTGGACGCGGAAGTACGCACACGTCGCTCGACACTGCACAGGTGGTGGTGGTTGCAGGCTCAAGGCGCTGCCCGCGCCACGGTCCGCAGCGTGTTGGGAGACTTCGGTCCGCACCGGCCAACGCTGGAAAGCGCCGGAGCCGGGGCTCCCCCCCCCTCCGATACCGGCGCCGCGTTGTGCGCGTCAGTCGGATGTGTGCCGCGACTTGGCCGGCATGCGATTCCACTGCGGCGTCGGCGCCTGCTTCAGCCAGCGCACGAAGAAATCCAGCAACCGGCGCTGCCCATACTCGCCACCGGCACCATGATCGCCACCAGGCACCACCAGCAAATCGAAATCCTTGTTCGCCTTGATCAGGCGATCAGCCACCTGGAACGTGGTCGCAGGATCGACGTTCATGTCCATGTCGCCGGTGACCAGCAGCAGATGGCCTTGCAGGCGCCAGGCGTTGTCGACGTTGGACGAGGCCGAGTACCACGGGCCGACCGGCCAGCCCATCCATTGCTCGTTCCACCAGATCTTGTCCATGCGATTGTCGTGGCTGCCGGAATTGGCCACGCCGGCCACGTAGAACTCCGGATGGAACAGCAGCGCCGCCAATGCGTTCTGGCCGCCGGCCGAGGTGCCGAAGATGCCGACGCCATTGCCGATGTCGTACCACGGATACTGCGCGGCCACGGCCCTGTGCCAGGCGATGCGATCGGCGAAGCCGCCGTCTCGCAGATTGCGCCAGGCCACGTCGTGGAAAGCACGCGAGCGGTTGTTGGTGCCCATGCCATCGATCTGCGCCACTGCAAAGCCGAGCGCGGTCAGCGGCTCGGCGCGGGTTGTGAAGGTCTTCGGCACGAACGAACCCTGTGGCCCGGCATAGATGTCCTCCACCACCGGATAGCGCTGCGAGCGCTGCAACGCCTGTGGGCGGTGCAGCACGCCCCAGATCTCGGTTTTGCCATCGCGCCCGGCGGCATGGAACGGCACCGGCGGCTGCCAGCCTGCGGCCACCAGCCGGGAGATGTCCGCATGCGCGAGCGTGCGCACCACCGCGCCATCGTCGCCGCGCCGCAATACCAGCACCGGTGCCTGGTCCACGCGCGAGTACAGGTCCAATAGCCAGCGCCCGTCGGGCGATGGGAACACCTGGTGGTCGGATGGCTCCGGCGTCAGCGCCACCGGCGCGCCGCCGTCCAGGCCCACGCGATACGCATGCCGGTAGTAAGGGTCTTCGCCGGCAGTGACCCCCGAGGCGGTGAACCAGACCTGGCGGGCCTGTTCGTCCACCCGATCGACCTTGCGCACCACCCACGGTCCTTGCGTGACCTGGCGCAGCACCTGCCCGGCCTTGCCGTCGTAGAGGTATAGATGCTCCCAGCCATCGCGCTCGGACGCCCACAGGATCTGCGCGCCGTCATCGAGATCGCGACGATAGCGCTTGCCGCCGTTCTGGTGGCTGCCACTGAGGTCGGCATACTCGACGAAAGTCGGCGAGCGCTCCTCGATCAGCGAACGCGTTCCGCCACTATGGCCATCCACGTCGATCACCCGATACACCTGGTGTCCACGCTGGTTGTATTCGAAGGTGAAGCCGCGCCCATCGCGCCACCATTGCGCATGGCTCAGGTTGAACGGCGTGGGAAACAGCGCGTTGTCGATCCTGCGAGCATGGCGATCAGCGACGTCGAACAACATCACCTGCACCGTCGGCAGCGGATCGCCCGGCTTGGGATAGATCTGCTGGTGCAGCTTGGGTTGCAACTGGTCGACCGGGGCCGACTCGATGTACTGCACTACATGCAGCGGCGCCGGCTGTACCCGCCACGCCACCAGCCGGCTGGAATCCGGCGACCAGGCGAAGCTCTCGGCGACGTAATAATCGCTGGCGCTGCCATCTTGGCTGAGCTGCGCCTTGCCACTGCCGTCCGCCCGCGACACCACCACGTTGCCTTGCTCCACCCAGGCGCGCCAGCGCCCGTCCGGCGAGGCCTGCGCATCGTCGGCGCCTTCACGCAGTGGCGGGGTCATGTCGTAGGAAAAACCCGCCGCTCCTTCGCCGCCCTGGCGCTGGCAACGATAGCTGGCCAAGTCGCAACGCCAGCGCGCCGTGCGCCCGCGTTCGAAAGACAGCACGTTGTCGGCCGACAGCCACACCGCGCGCAAGCCCAGCTCATCGGCGCTGACCGCCGCCTCGCCAGCGCGCTGCAACGCATCGGCCAGGCGTTGCGGATCGAACAACGGTTGTTCCGCACCGCTGGCCGCATCGACCAGGCGGTATTCCTGCAACGGCGCGCGACCCTCGCGCAGCTTGCCGATGCGATAGAGGAAGCGCTCGCCATCCACCCAGCTCGGCTCCGCCGGCTCCTGATCCACCAGGCTGGCATAGCGTTTGTTCAACTGCAGCGCCGCTTGATACGCCGCCGGGCCGGGCCCGGCGGCGGCGTTCACTGACACCGGCACTACCCACACCAGAGCACACAACAACCGCCGCAGCCGCACTGCCATCATGGCGCTCCCGGTGCATCGCAATCCTGCCCGGCATCGCCTTCGGCGCGCTCTGGCAGGCGCCGCGC
>JAATFS010000021.1 GCA_015655035.1 Lysobacterales bacterium
CAACCAGATCGAGGTGTTCGTCCAGGCGCCGGCCGAGACCGAGCGCATGCGCGATTGCGCGAGCTACCTGCACCAGGTCTCTGCCGTGCTGCACATGCTCGAGCGGCCTGCGCCGGCGATGTTGGCCGGGGAGCTGGAACGCCTGGCGTTGGCGCTACGGGCCGGCGCGATGGCCGATCGCGATGCGGCCTGGGTGCTGCTGCTGCTGCGCGGCATCGTACTGCTACCCGATTATCTCGAGCGCCTGCACGGCGGGCATCGTGACATTCCACTCGTCTTGCTGCCGCTGTTCAACGAGATTCGCTCCGTCCTTGGCGAATCCGGCATGGACGAACGCGTTCTGGCGGCGCTGGCGCCGGATGCCGCACAGGTCGGTCAGGCCGAGCTGGAACATGCGCGGGGCTGCCTGAGCGGGCGTAATCGCGCGCTGTTGGAAGCGGTGGGCAGAACGGTCAAGGGAGAACTGCTGCGGATCGAGGATGTGCTCGACCTGCATCTGCGCACCGGTGCGGATATTGCCCAGTTGCAACGCCAGGCCGACGCGCTGGGCGGCATCGCCGACACCCTTGGCATGATGGGGCTGGGGGCGGCGCGCGAAGTGCTGTTGCAGCAGCGCGCGGCGCTGACCGGCCTGGCCGGCGGGCAGGGGCAGGCCGATGAGGCGCAATTGCTGGATATCGTCGCTGCGCTGCTCTACGTCGATGCCGCGTTGGACGACCAGGCCGCCCGCTTGGGCGCCGAGCCCGGCAGTGACGCTGATGGCCAGGCACAGGTGTCCGGATTGCGGCATACCGTCGAAGTCCTTGCGCACGAGGCGATCTCCAATTTTCTGGTCGCGCGCGAGCTGTTCGCGGGGTTCATCGAGATCGACCGGGATCCGGCCCGGCTGGCCGAGGTGCCCCGGTTGCTGGATGAAGTGGGGGGGGCGCTGTGCGTGCTCGGTCTTCAGCGACCGGCGGATTACCTGCACAGCGTGCGCCGCTATGTGGAACAGCAACTGATCGGCCGCCAGTACGTTCCCGACGCGTTCCAGCTCGATGCCTTCGCGGATGCCGTGGCCAGCC
Source organism: Lysobacterales bacterium (assembly GCA_015655035.1). Classification (GTDB taxonomy): domain Bacteria; phylum Pseudomonadota; class Gammaproteobacteria; order Xanthomonadales; family Xanthomonadaceae; genus JAATFS01. The sequence continues at coordinate 1,065 of JAATFS010000021.1, forward strand.
TGGAGTACTACTTCGAAGCATTGCGTGAATCGGGGGAGGAACGCGAGGAGATCCTCGCGATCACGCACCGCAGCCTGGAAGCGCTGACCTATCGGCCGGTGCCGGAGACGGCCGTTGGCGTGGCCGAGACGATAGCCAGTCATGTGCCTGCCGCCGCTTCCGAAAGCGAGGCGAGCGGTACGCCGGCAGCGGTAGACGGCATGCTGCGCGAGATTCTGGAAGCCGAGGTCGCGCTCCATCAGCAGACGCTGCACGACTGGCTACGCGCCACGCAGCTGGCGCCGCAACCGGTCACCGAGCCGGTGTGGCGTGCCGTGCACACCCTCCACGATGCCTTCGCGATGGCGGACGTGCCGGAAATCATCGAGGTCACGGCCCCGGCGAAAACCTACCTGGAGCAGCTGCTGGCGCGCGGCGGCACGCCCGCGCCGGAGGGCATGCAGGCGCTGGCGGAGACGGCGGCGGCGGTGGCCACCACGATGTCGGCATTGCAGGCGGACGCGCCCTGGATTCCCGCGTTCGCCACGTTGTCCGAGCAGTTGCGCAGTTTGAGCGAGCGTGTGCCCGACGGCGTGCCGCAGGTGGGCGCTGTAGCCGGCCCTTCTGCCGACATCGCTTCCGCTGAGCAGGTCCCATCGTGGTCGAATCTGCAAGCGCCAATGTCGTTCGAGGATGCGCAGCGCAGCGAAACGGCGGCACTGGATTCCGGTGCCGGGATGGATTCTGCGATCGATGCCGGACGTGCGAGCGGCGGCCTGGACGTCGACGCGCTCGATCATGAGCCGATAGATGATTTCGTCGAGGAGGGTAAAGCGCTGCTCGATCATTGCGACACGCTGCTCGCAGGGCTGGGCGACGCGCCGGACGCGCACGCGCGGCTGGCGGCGCTGCGCCGTGACCTGCACACGTTCAAGGGCGGGGCCTGGATGGCCGGCCTCGATGCGGGCGCGGAGCTGGCACACGCCATCGAGTCGATGCTGGAAGCACGGGCAGCCCGGCAGATCGGGATCGATCAGGACGATGTGGCGTTGCTGGAAAAGGGGTTCGATGGCCTGTATCAGTTAGTGGGAGATGCTGGCGAGCATCGCGCGCTGGCGCTGCCGGTCGATCTGGTGCGCGCATTCGCGGTTCGCGTGCGTGCGCCGTCCGCAGTCCCGCCGGTGGAAGCGCGCGGACAGGTCGAGCGCGAGGTGTCTGCTTCGCGGATACTGCCGCGCGGACGCCTGGAAGTGTTCGATCGCTTGCGCGATCAGGCCGAACAGCTCATCGGCCATCGTCCGCAGCTGGAACGGCAAATCGCCCGGCTGCGTGGCGGGCTGGATGGACTGGAGCGCAGCCATGAACGCCTGCGCGAACAACTGCGGCGGCTGGATATCGAAGCTGCGGTGCAGAGCGTCGCGCGCGCCCAGGAAAGCGACGAGGCTGGCGTGGATCCGCGCCAGCGGCCGCTGTCCACGCTACAACTGCTGAGCCGGGCGCTGGGCGAGTCGGTGGCTGAGCTGGGCAACGTGCGCGCCGAACTGGGCGATCTTGCGCACGCGCACGATTCGCTATTGCAGCAGCAGTTGCGGGTCAGCGCCGAATTGCACGA
>JAATFS010000357.1 GCA_015655035.1 Lysobacterales bacterium
AGGAAGATCGCCAGCAGTTCGGCGTCGGAAAGTGCCGCTGCGCCACGGGCGAGCAGCTTTTCGCGGGGGCGTTCGTTGGTGGGCCAGTCACGGATGTGCATATGGTTAGATTGGCCCTGCTTATGCAGTGGAGGCATCAGGCTCCCGCGTGGCTTCGGTTAATCTAGGCGCCCTTCTATGGGTAGGACATCCCCTGACGTGACCGGATCTTCTCAGGCACGCTCTCTAGACGGACAGCACGTGCTGCTGTGCGTTGGCGGCGGCATTGCCGCCTATAAATCGCTCGATCTGGTGCGTCGCCTGCGCGACGCCGGCGCGCAGGTGCAGGTCGCCATGACCAGCGGCGCACAGCAGTTCGTCACCCCCCTCAGTTTCCAGGCACTGTCGGGCCAGCCGACCCGTACCACGCTTTGGGACGGCGCGGCCGAGCAGGCCATGGGCCATATCGAATTGGCGCGCTGGGCCGACCGGATCATCGTCGCTCCGGCGACCGCCGATCTGCTGGCTCAGCTGGCGCATGGCCTGGCTGGCGATCTGGTGACCACGCTGTGCCTGGCGACCACCGCGCCACTGACGGTGGCGCCGGCGATGAACCATCGGATGTGGCTGCATCCGGCGACCCAGGCCAATATCGCCACGCTGCGCCAGCGCGGTGTCCAGGTGGTCGGCCCCGAGGACGGGCCGCTGGCAGAGGGCGAATCCGGGCCAGGGCGGCTAGCCGAGTCTGCCGCGATCATCCAGGCGCTGCTGGCCAAGGCCGCGCCGGAAGCGGCCGCAGCGCCGGCTCCCGCAACGGCGTTCGCCCCCGCCAGTGCCCAGCTCAAGGGGCTGCGCATCGTCATCAGCGCCGGCCCCACCTACGAGGACCTGGATCCGGTCCGCTACATCGGCAACCGCAGCAGCGGCAAGATGGGGTATTCCCTGGCCGCCGCCGCCGCCCGCCAGGGCGCCGACGTGCAACTGATCAGTGGTCCGGTGCATTTGCCGACGCCGCCTGGAGTGACACGCGTGGACGTCCGCTCGGCCGCGCAGATGCATGAAGCCGTACTGGCTGCGTTCCCCGCCGATATCTACGTGGGCACCGCAGCCGTGGCCGATTACACGCCCAAGCGTGTGCTGCCGCAGAAGCTCAAGAAGACCGGCGAGACCCTTACCCTGGAGCTGGTGCGAACCCCGGACATCCTGTCCGAAGTCGCCGCCCAGACCGGAGCGCTCAAGCTCGTGGTCGGCTTTGCCGCCGAAACCCACGATGTCGAGCGCTACGCGCGCGGCAAGCTGGTGGCCAAGCGGTTGGACCTGATCATCGCCAATCAGGTCGGCATCAGCGGGGGGGGCTTCGAAAGCGACAATAATGCCGCCACCGCCTATTGGCAGGGCGGCGAACGTGCGTTTCCCAGCAGCAGCAAAAGCGAGCTGGCCGAACAGTTGTTGACCCTGATCGCGGAGAGATTGCAGGCATGACCCTGGTACCACAGCCCTTGCAGGTCAAACTGCTGGACCCGCGCTTCGGCGACACCTGGCCGCTCCCGGCCTACGCCACCGAAGCAAGCGCCGGCATGGATCTGCGCGCGGCACTGGAAACCTCGATGACGCTGGCGCCCGGCGATGCGGCATTGATTCCAAGCGGCATCGCCATCCATGTCGCCGACCCCAATCTGTGCGCGGTGGTGCTGCCACGTTCCGGGCTCGGACATCGTCACGGCATCGTGCTGGGCAACGGCACCGGCCTGATCGATGCCGATTACCAGGGGCCGCTGCTGATCAGCGTGTGGAACCGTGGGCGCGACGCCTTCACCATCGAGCCGGGCGATCGGATCGCGCAACTGGTGGTGCTGCCGATCGTGCGCGTGGCCTTGCAGGTGGTGGACAGCTTCGCCGATAGCGCGAGGGGAGCAGGTGGGTTTGGCCACACCGGCGTGCGCTGACGGGGCATAAACCTGGCCATGAGCACTCCAGACAGAGGCTGGCAGGCGCATGCAGCACTGCGCGGCGCAGCGGCATTGCTGGTGGTGCTGTTGCTGCTGTCGGCCGGCTGGTTTGGCTGGAACGCGTACACGCAGTGGCGCCAGGCCAGCGTTGTCGAGCGTCTGCAACGGGCCCGTGATCGCGCCGCCGAAGATATTGCACAGACGCTGTCAGCCCAGGCCGGGCAACTGGCCGAGGTACTGAGGCAGCCCGCGGTTGCCGCCGCATTGGCCAGCGGCGATTCCGGCCGCGCCGCCGCCGCGATCCTTGCGCAGTTCAAGGGAGCAGAGGCGGTGCAGCTGTATGCGCCGGATCTTGTCCAGGCGTACCAGGACATCCCGGCATTCGGGTATGCCCGGCTGGGACTGCTGGAGTCTGCATTGACGGGAACGGTAGTGCGTGCGCACGTATTGCGCGATGCCCAGCGGATCCACCTCGGCCTGGCGGTGCCGGTGCAACTCGGTACGCGCGTGGCGGTGGCCTATGCCCACCTCCCGTTGCAGCGGCTGACGGCTGCCCTGGAAGCGATCCCAGTGCCGGAAACGGCGTATCTGGCGCTGCGCCAAGGCAGCTATAGCGTGGTCGAAAAAGGCAATGTTGATCTCGCCGGGGGCGCCGAGACGCTGGCGCGTCCGCTGCAGCGCACCGGCCTGCGCCTCGCCGGCGCGGTCCCGGAAGGCAAGGCGGCGCCCTTCGGGTGGACGGCATTGTCCTGCTCGATCGCGGCGCTGCTGCTCACGACGCTGGCGATCCTGGTGGTAATGGCCCGCCAGGGACGGGCAGCATGGCCGCGCCGCCGTGTCGCCGAGGCGCCCGGCAGCGACGAACCGACCTTCGGCCAGCGCTTGCGGTGCACCGAGAGCAAGGCGGGCGGTGCCGGTCCGCAGCCAGTGCTGTCGCCCGCCCCCGCCAGCGTCGAGGTCGCGCCTGGCATCTTTCGCGCCTATGACATCCGTGGCGTGGTCGACCGGGAACTGACGCCGGCCGTAGCCGTAT
>JAATFS010000204.1 GCA_015655035.1 Lysobacterales bacterium
CCTTGCGAGGCATGTGGATCGCCGACCGAGAACAGCCCGCCAGGCACGCTGACCGGCAAATACATGGTGGAGCCCTTGCCGGCGCGGCGGTTGTCGATATTGCCGCCGAAATGCGAGGGCGGCACCGAATCGACCAGACCGGCGTACTTGGGCGCCAGCGCCAGCACGCCGAAGTGTGGCTGCACCGGAATGCGTACGTTCTTCAGTATGTCCGGGTTCTTGACGATGGTGGAATGGTCGACCGGGATGCCGGGGTAGTCGATCCGGGTGTGGACCACGCCGAATGGATCGGTCTGCGGAGTCCAGCGGAAGTTGTACAGCGCGCGGGCGAAGTCGCCTTGCTCGTGCCAGTTCAGTTCGTAGATGGTCACCACTTCGCGCTGCTTGGGCTCGGTCAGCATCTCGTTGTAGTGGAAGCCCCACCAGGCCGCCGCGTTGCTGCCGTAGCTGTGGCCGTGATAGTGCGGATGGGCCGACAGGCGCGGGCGCACGTCGAGGATGCGGATTTCCAGCACGTCGCCAGGTTCGGCGCCCTGGATCGCCACCGGACCGGTGCAGATATGCACACCAAAACCCTCGCCGGCGCCACGGCCGTAGACCGAGGCATCCATGGGCCCGGAACCGCGCCGGTCGACGTTCTTTTGGGTAGGGGTCCAGCCGAACACGCTTTCGGCGCCGGCGTCGCCGGCGATCATCCGTTCGTGGTCGTCGTAGGCGTGGTGAGTGAGGGTCTCGATGGTCACGATGTCGCCGGAATCGACCTCCAGCACCGGTGCCAGCGAGGCGCTGAAGTAGCCCCAGTGCACGGTTTCGGCGGAGACGGCGAGATGATGGTGGCGGGCGGTCGCGGTGTCGCTGCTGTCCGGCGTGGGCCGGGCAGCGGCGGCTGGCGTGCCCGACTGGCTTTCGCCGTCGCCGCCGCGACGGAAGTTCTTGCTGCCGTCCTGCGCCAGTTCCGGCCAGCCCCGGCTGATGTTTGCCAGCAGCTCGCTGGACAGCACCTGGTGGATGTCGCGGCGATACTTGCGCGGCGACACCCCGTACTGTTCCTTGAAGGCGCGGCTGAAATGCGCCGAGTCGTTGAAGCTCCAGCGGTAGCAGATGTCGGAAATCGACAGGTGCGAGTAGATCGGGTTGATCAGGTCGCTACGACATCGCTCCAGCCGGCGTACGCGCACGTAATGGCTGAAGTTGTCGTCGGCCGATTCGAACAGCTTTTGCAGGTAGCGGGTGGAAACTCCCGCCTCCTGCGCGATCCGCGCGATGCTCAGGTCCGCCGAATCCAGCTGCGATTCGATCAATTGGCTGATCCGGTGCAGCACTGCGGTCTGGGTACTGGTGGACCCGGTCATGTCCTGCATCAGCCGGTCGTTGGCCAGGCTGGTGATCAGCAGTTCGGACAACGCGATGTCGATCGGCTGGATCTGCTCGGGGCCGAGATCGTCGATGGTATCGGCGACCGCGCCGAGCAGGCTGGAGAACACGTGGCCGATACCCGAGTGCCCGGACAGCACGCCCACGCGCGGCGATAGCGGCGCGGCGATGCGCGAGCGGAAGGTCCCGCGCGGGATGCGCACCAGCAGCTGCCGGAACTGACTGCCGAGTTCGATCTGGCCCGGCGCGTCGGCGATGCGGTAGCCGATGTCGCCCGGTTGCAGCCGCAGCAGCTTGCCGTTGTCGAGCAGGCTGGCGTCGCCTTCGATATGCAAGGCCAGCTGGATATCCCCGGCATGGCTGTCGTGTTGCCATTGCAAGTGCTGCGGACTGGCGTTGAGCAGGCTCAAGATGACGCCTTGCGGCGAGGTGGTGCTGGTCAACGATCCGAACAAGGCCTCGTCGCCGGTACTGCGGGGAACCAGTGCATACGGTTCCAGTGCGTCGCGCCAGGCGCCGCAACGCTGCTGGAGAGGGTAGGACTCGGTGGTGAAATGACGGGGGAGGGACACGAGCAATATCTACCTTTCGCTAGAGGCTGCGCTCCATCGCGGCGTGACTGGCTACGGAACTGCGCACACGCCAGTGCGGACGATGCCGATGAACGCATAGCCTGTGGCAGTGCCGGAATGTGTTGCTGCGGATGTCCTCCCGGGCGCGAACCCCATCCGTATTTCCTGGAGCGTGCCGTGAACGTTGCGATGAGCCGTGTTGGCCGTATTGGCGCCTGGCGCCAATACACCGGAAAGCGGCCCGCACGCGCGAAGCAGGCATTGCGCGCAGCCCGCTTTGGCCACCGCGCACGCCAGCTCCGGACGCGCCACAGACTGCTTCGCACTCACCTCGACGTACAGGGCAGGCTCGAACCTGGGTCGAGATTTCTTATAGGCCAAGGGGGCGGCGCTGGCAATAGCGTGGCGCGAGCGAGCATGCCGATAACGACAAGGATTAGGACGCGGCCGGCCAAGATGAGGCCGGTGCTGGCGGCGATGATGCGGTCTTCGCTGGTTTGCTCTGCTGCTGGGCGCGCATCGGCAGCGTCCCCGCTTCGGTCGCAGCGCCTCGATGCCGATCCGGTTTCCTGTTCCTTTTCATCGGGTTGATCACAATGTCCCAGTCCATCGAGGTGAGGCCACTGACCCAGCGCATCGGCGCGGAGATCCATGGCGTGGATCTGACCCGGCCACTGAGCGCGGCGCAGGTGGCGCAGATCGCCCAGGCGTTGACCGACCACCTGGTGGTGTTCTTCCGCGACCAGCCGCTCGAGCGCGCCGCGCAGATGCGACTGGGCGAGTATTTCGGCGAGCTCATCCGGCATCCTGGCGCGCCGGGCCTGCCGGACTACCCGTTGGTGGTGGCG
>JAATFS010000467.1 GCA_015655035.1 Lysobacterales bacterium
CGCGGCGCTTCGTTCGGCTACAACAACTTGGTCAGCGACATGCGCTCGTTGAGAGTGATGCGCGACACTGGTTGCCCGGTGGTGTTCGACGCCACCCATTCGGTGCAGTTGCCTGGTGGGCAGGGCAGCAGTTCCGGCGGGCAGCGCGAATTCGTGTCGGTGCTGGCGCGCGCGGCGGTGGCGGTGGGCATTTCCGGCCTGTTCGCCGAAACCCATCCCGATCCCTCCAAAGCGCTGTCCGACGGTCCCAATGCCTGGCCGCTGGACCAGATGGAGGCGCTGCTGGAGACGTTGCTGGAGCTGGATGCGGTCACCAAGAAACACGGCTTCGAACGGTTTGCCTGAATCCGACGGACAGGCCGGCGGGCAAGTGCCCGGCGGCCGTCCGGCCAGGACGCCGACGCTGGTCGCAGGCGCCGCTGGCGCCTCCATTGCCTTGTCGCAAGCACCGGTCGGGCGCCTTATTTGGCAACCGGCGGCGCGACAGGGATAATCGGGCGCGATCGCCTTCGCTGTTTCCCCACTCCTCAAGGTAACTGCATCCGACTCATGACCACTATCGCCAAGATCCACGCCCGCGAAATTCTCGACAGCCGGGGCAATCCCACGCTGGAAGCCGAAGTCACCCTCGAAGATGGTTCGTTCGGCCGCGCAGCGGTGCCCTCCGGTGCCTCGACCGGTACCAAGGAGGCAGTGGAACTGCGTGACGGCGACAAGACCCGTTACCTGGGCAAGGGCGTGCGCAACGCGGTGGAGAACGTCAACACCACGATCGCCAGCGCATTGAGCGGCTTCGATGGTGCAGATCAGCAAGGGCTGGACCGCCGCCTGATCGACCTCGATGGCACCGAGAACAAGGGGCGCCTGGGCGCAAATGCGCTGCTGGGCGTGTCGCTGGCCGCCGCGCATGCCGTGGCGGCTTCGCGCAAGCAGCCGTTGTGGCAGTACCTGTCCGGCATCACCGAGTCCGATATTTCGCTGCCGGTGCCGATGATGAACATCATCAATGGCGGTGCGCATGCCGACAATAACGTCGACTTCCAGGAATTCATGGTGTTGCCGGTCGGCTTCAGCACGTTTTCCGAGGCATTGCGCGCGGGCACCGAGATCTTCCATTCGTTGAAGTCGGTACTCAAGGGCCACGGCCTGAGCACCGCCGTCGGCGACGAAGGTGGCTTCGCACCGGATTTCCGCAGCAACGTCGAAGCGCTGGACACCATCCTCGAAGCGATCGGCAAGGCCGGCTACACCGCAGGCGAGGACGTGTTGCTCGGCCTGGACGTGGCTTCCAGCGAGTTCTATGACAACGGCAAGTACAACCTGGTCGGCGAGAACAAGCGCCTGACCTCGGAGCAGTTCGTCGACTTCCTGGCCGACTGGACCGCGCAGTACCCGATCATCACCATCGAAGACGGCCTGGCCGAGAACGACTGGGCCGGCTGGAAGCTGCTGACCGAGCGCGTGGGGAGCAAGGTGCAACTGGTGGGCGACGATCTGTTCGTCACCAATCCCAAGATTTTCAAGGAAGGCATCGAGTCGGGTACCGCCAACGCGATCCTGATCAAGGTCAATCAGATCGGCACGCTGACCGAGACGCTGGAGGCAATCGCGATGGCGCATCACGCCAATTACGCAGCGATCGTCTCGCACCGTTCCGGTGAAACCGAGGACACCACCATCGCCGACATCGCCGTGGCCACCACCGCCACGCAGATCAAGACCGGCTCGCTGTGCCGCAGCGACCGCGTGGCCAAGTACAACCAGTTGCTGCGCATCGAGGAAGCCCTCGGCAGTGGCGCGCGTTACGCAGGTCGTAACGCGTTCGTCTCGCTCAAGCGATAAGCCATGCGCAACTGGCGGTGGCTGTTGTTGGTGCTGGCGCTGTTGCTGGCTTGGTTGCAGTACCGCTTCTGGTTCGGTCCTGGCAATTCCGGCGAAGTGATGATGCTGGAGGCGCAGGTGACCAACCAGGCTCGCGATAACGAAGGGCTGCGCCAGCGCAACGAGGCGCTGGCGGCCGAAGTCAAGGATCTCAAGGACGGCGAGGCGGCGATCGAGGAGCGCGCGCGCAGCGAGCTGGGCATGATCAAGCCGGGCGAGAAGTTCTATCGCGTGGTCGAGGATGCACCGCCGCTGCCGGCGTCCAATGCGGTTCGGGCGCCGGCCGGCAACGATAGCCGCGTCACCGACGGCGAGCAGCCCTGATGGCGTCGGTATGGGCGGTAGTGCCCGCCGCCGGTCGTGGCACGCGCTTTGGCGCGGCGACGCCAAAGCAATATTTGCAGGCGGGCGGTCAGCCGTTGATCGCGTATGCGCTGAGCGTGCTGGCGATGCATCCAGCGGTGGCTGGCGTGATGGTGGCTATTGCCGAAGACGACAGCGATTGGCCGGGTTGGTCGGAAGTGGCAGGCAAGCCGGTGCTGACCTGCGTAGGCGGAGATACCCGCGCGGCGTCGGTGCTGGCCGCGTTGCGGGCCTTGCCGGAATCGGTGCGTGCCGACGATTTTGTGCTGGTGCACGACGCGGCCCGCCCGAACCTGGCCGCGGCCGATCTGGAGCGCCTGCTGGAAACCGGGCGTGCCGATCCGGTGGGCGCGATCCTGGCCGCGCCGGTGCGCGACACCCTCAAGCGCTCCGGCGACGATGGTGGCATCGACCGCACCGAGCCGCGTGAGCGTCTCTGGCGCGCTCTCACCCCGCAACTGTTTCGCCGCCATCAGCTGGCGCGCGGGCTACAGGCTGCGGCCGACGCCGGGGTCGAGGTGACCGACGAGGCGATGGCGATCGAGCGGCTGGGGTTGCGTCCATTGCTGGTAGAGGGCGCCGAGGACAACTTCAAGGTCACCACGCCGGTGGATCTGGCGCGCTTTGAATTCGAGCTTTCCCGTCGCGTCGGCTGACGCTGGGCGGTGGGTTTTCGTTGAACAGGACAGCTATGACAGCGTTGAACTTCCGTATCGGTCAAGGCTATGACGTACATGCGTTCGGGCCGGGCGATCACCTCATGCTCGGTGGGGTGCGGGTGGCGCATACGCAGGGGGTGTTGGCTCACAGCGATGGCGACGTCGTCCTGCATACGTTGTGCGACGCGATGCTGGGCGCGCTGGCGCTGGGCGACATCGGCCAGCATTTCCCTCCATCGGACCCGCGCTGGAAAGGCGCCGACAGCGCGCAGTTCCTGCAGCACTGCGATGCGCTGCTGCGCGAGCGCGGCTGGCGACTGGGCAATGCCGACATTACCGTGATCTGCGAACGGCCCAAGGTCGGCCCGCATGCGATGGCCATCCGCGAGCGCCTGGCCCAGCTTCTGGACACCGAGCTGGACTGCATCAGTGTCAAGGCCACCACCAGCGAAAAGCTCGGCTTCACCGGTCGTGGCGAAGGTATCGCCGCGCAGGCGGTGGTGTTGCTGCAACGTCTATAGCGTTTCTTTGCGGCTGACGGCGTAGCGATACGCTCGGGAAGACCGTCATGCACGACGAGCGCATCGCCATGCGTCCGTCGATACGATGCTTGCAAAACAGTGCGTGGCTCGTTCGCCTTCCAGGCGCGTGACGGCGCGTTTATTCCGGCTGCATCCGAGATCGGGTGCGCCGCCCCTTCCACCTCTTTCCTTGCAGGAGAGGGGACTTCCGATACCGAAGATCATGACTGAAACTTCCATTTATCCCAAGGCCTATGGCGCCTCCGTACTGAAGGCGGTGATGCGCAGCGTGCCCGAGGATTTCCAGGTCGACGAGCTACCCGCATTCGAACCCAGCGGCGAAGGCGAGCACCTGTTGCTGACCATTCGCAAGCGCGGCCAGAACACCGGCTACATCGCCAAGCGCCTGGCGCAATGGGCGGGATTGCCGGAAATGGCGATCAGCTACGCCGGTCTGAAGGATCGGCACGCCGTAACTACGCAGCGCTTCAGTGTGCATCTTCCCAAGCGCGTGGCTCCGGATACGGCGGCGCTGGAAGACGCCGACGTACAGATCGTCGCGTCGAGCTGGCACAACCGCAAGTTGCAGCGCGGTGCGCTGGCGGGCAACCGCTTCGTGCTGAACTTGCGCGAGGTGCGGGGTGAGGTCGCCGCGATCGAGCAGCGATTGGACACGATCGCCGCGCGCGGCATTCCCAACTGGTTCGGCGAGCAGCGCTTCGGCCGCGATGGCGGCAATGTCGAAGCCGCGCTGGCGATGTTCGCGGGCAAGCGGGTGCGCAAGGA
>JAATFS010000192.1 GCA_015655035.1 Lysobacterales bacterium
GACGCGGTGAGGGTGCGGTGCTTCAGAGCCGGGATCAGTTCCAGCGCACGGCGATGGGTCAGCTGGACGATCGCCGGGTCGGCCACCGGATCCAGGATGCGCATCCGCTCCATCGGCGTTGGCCGGTCCAGTCGCCAGCGCGACAGGCCTTCGTGGCCCGAACGGATGCCTTCCAGACCGCCCGGGGACAGGTTGCGCCAGCGTCGCTGGAACATCGGCAGGAACTGCGGGGCGAACCGCAGCAGCTGCGCGGTGGGATCGACGCGACCACGGCCGCTGATCGCCAGCGTGTAGCCGCCATCGGAACGCCGGGTCATGGATATTTCGGTGGTATGCAGCGCGGCCGGGAATTCGCCTTCGCCCGGGGAGACAGCCAGCGCGGCCTGGCGGATGCTGGCCTGCGGGAAGCGGATGCCGTGCTGGCGGCAGAACGAGGAGGCCCAGGCGCCGCCGGCCAGTACCGCGACGGGGGTGCGGATCGTGCCTTTCTCGGTGACCACGGCGGCCAGCCGGCCGCCTTCGGTTTCGATCCCGCGCGCTGCGCAGCCCTGATGCACGGTGCCGCTGAGTGCCATGACCGCGCGTGCCACCGCCGGGGCCGCCAGCGCCGGATCGGCGGTGCCGTCGGTCGGCGAGAACACGCCGCCCTTCCAGGGCCTGCCGGTCGGCCGGCCGTGTTCGGCGGCCTCGGCGGCGCTCAGCATGCGCGTGTCCACGCCGACACCGCGGGCGAACCTGCCCCAGCGCGCCCAGGTGTCCAGCTCGCCGTCGTCATTGCTGAGATAGAGCAGGCCACAGCGGCGGAATCCGGTCTGCTGGCCACTATCGGTTGCGAATCGTTCCCACAGGTCAAGGCTTCGGGTGGCCATCGGCAGCTCGCGTGCATCGCGGTTCTGCTGGCGGCACCAGCCCCAGTTGCGGCTGGATTGCTCGGCGCCGATCCGGCCCTTCTCGAGCAGCGCCACCTTCATCCCGCGCCTAGCCAGGTAGTAGGCGGTGAATGCGCCGATGATGCCGCCACCGATGACGACGGCGTCGGCGTGCGTCGGCAGCTCGGGGGTGGTCTCGATCAGGGTCAGCGGTGCGGGCATGTGCGGGATGTCGATGCGTCGATGCGCGAAGCAAGCGGGGGGAGGCGATTCAGAGGCCGAGGATGGCCTTGGTCTCGAGGTATTCCTCGAAGCCGTGGACACCATACTCGCGGCCGTTGCCCGAGCGCTTGTAGCCGCCAAACGGGGCGTGGCCGTTCCAGGCCGGGTAGTTGACGTGCACCTGCCCGGCGCGAATGCGGCCGGCCACGCGCTGTGCCCGTTGCCGGTCGCCCGATTGCAGGTGCGCGCTGAGGCCGTAGACGGTGTCGTTGGCGATCGCGATGGCCTCGGCCTCGTCACGGTAGGGCATGATCGCCAGCACCGGCCCGAAGATTTCTTCCTGCGCGATCCGCATGTCCGCAGTCACGCCGGAGAACACCGTCGGTTGGGCGAAGAACCCACGTTCCAGCCCGGGCGGTCGGTTGGGTCCACCGCAGACCAGCCGCGCGCCGTCGTCGATGCCGGCCGCGATCATTTCCTGCACCCGCGCAAATTGCGCGGCGTTGGCGATCGGACCCATGGCGGTGCTTTCATCGTTAGGGTCGCCTACCGCGATGTTGGCCACCGCTGCCTGGACCAGCGCTTCCACTTCGGCCAGGCGCGAGGCGGGCACCAGCATCCGGGTCGGCGCGCTGCACGACTGGCCGACGTTGCGCATGCCGGTCAGCACGCCCTTGGCGACGCCATTTTCGAAATCGGCATCGTCCAGGAACAGGTTGGGCGATTTGCCGCCGAGTTCCTGCACCACGCGCTTGACCGTGACGGCGGCCGCCTGCGCGACCAGCACGCCGGCGCGGGTCGAGCCGGTGATGGAGATCATGTCCACGTGCGGGTGCGCGGCCAGCGCCGCACCCACGATCTCGCCGCGTCCGCCGACCAGGTTGAACACGCCGGCGGGCGTGCCGGCGTCATGCATGACCTGCGCGAACAGCTGCGCGCTGTATGGCGACAGCTCGCTGGGTTTCAGTACTACGGTGCAGCCGGCTGCGAGGGCTGGCGCGACCTTGGCGGTGATCTGGTACAGCGGCCAGTTCCATGGGGTGATCAGCGCGCAGACGCCAATTGGTTCCTTCACCGTGGCCACGCCCTCCTCGCCGGAAACGAAGGCGTAGCGTTGCAGGACTTCTCTCTGCACGCGCACGTGCTCGATCGCGAAAGGCACCTGGGCGGCGCGGGCAAAGCCAATGGCGGCGCCCATCTCGGTGACGATGGCCTGCGCGAACAGTTCCGCGCGCGCTTCCAGCAGTGCCACGATACGGCCGAGCAGCGCGGCGCGTTCGTCCACGCTGCTGCGCGAGAAGGTCTCGAACGCGCGCCGAGCGGCGGCTACGGCGATATCCACGTCGGCCGGCGTGCCAGCGGCGACGTGTCCAACCACGTGCTCGGTGGCCGGATCGACGACGGCGATCCGCTCTGCGTCTGCGCGCTGGTGCCATTGGCCGTCGATGTAGAACCGGAAGTCGTTTTTCTCTGCGAGATGAACTGCCATGGTGTTCCTGTGCAAGGACCGGTTGGTCAGGCCGTGACCCACACCTTGCGCACGGTTTCGAGGGTGCGCCAGGTGCCGATGTAGCCGGGTTTCATGATGAAGCAGTCGCCCGCCTTGTAGATCACCGGCGGTTGCCCGGCCTCGGTGATCTCCGCCACGCCGGACAGGATCAGGCAGAACTCCCAGGTTTCGCCCTTGATCGAGTGGTTGATGCCGGGCGTGGACTCGAACACGCCGGCGCGGATCTTGTCGTCCTTGGCGCTGTCCACGTCCCAGTTGCGGCAGACGATGTCGCCCTCGATCACGCGCTCGGCCGGTGGCCGGTATTCGCGCGGTTCGCCGAGCTGGTCGAGGTTGAAGGAAACGAGGAGCGGGGACATGTGCAGGGCCTTGCCGGGAGTGTGTTGCCTGTCTCCCTATGCTAGGGGTGCACTTGCGCGCTTGCTGCCGAAGCGGGTGCCGGCGGCGGTGGAAAATGCGCGATTGCCGCTTGCATGCAGCGCAATCTGCCGGTGCCGCTCACGGCGCCGGCGGGAACAGCCGCTCGATCGGGTAGTGGGTCTTGATGAAAGGCGACTTGATGACGATGTAGCTGAAGTATTTCTCGATACCGATGTTGCGTTCGAGCAGGTCTTCCATCACCGATTGGTAGTGGTTGACGCCGCGTGCGACGAACTTGAGCAGGTAGTCGTAGCCGCCGCTGACCAGGTGGCACTCGATCACCTCGTCGACGTTGCGCACCGCGTTCTCGAAACGCACGAAGTCCTGGCGGTGGTGGTCGGACAGCGTGATCTCGGTGAAGACAGTCAAGGTGTCGCCAAGCTTGGTCAGGTCCAGCTGCGCGGCGTAGGCGGTGATGTAGCCGGCCTGCTCCAGTCGCTTGACCCGGATCAGGCAAGGGCTGGGGGACAGGCTGACGGCCTCGGCCAGGTCGACGTTGGTGATGCGTCCCTGTTTTTGCAGGTGGCCGAGGATGCGCAGGTCGATGCGGTCGAGCTTGATGGGGCCGGTCACAGAAGTCTCGTGCAGGAATGAAGCGGAGCTGCCCGATTGTGTTGAGCGCTTGCGATGGGGTCAACGGTACAACGCATTGCCGCGCTCAGGGGGCGAGCGATGCACGCACGTCCGGCGCCGCCAGTACCTGGTCCAGGGTCCTGCGCAGGCGAGCACCCATCAGTTCGCACTCGGTCTCGGTCATGCACAGTGCCGGAGCGAAGCCGAGGATGTTGTCGGCGAAGGCGCGGAAGATCAGCCCGTTGCGGTAGCCGGTCTCGGCCAGGCGATCGGATAGTTTCAGCGCCGGATCGAAGCCGCGCTTGCGGTGTTTGTCGGCGACGAGCTCCAGCGCGCCCAGCAGGCCGCGATGGCGCGCGTCGCCCACCAACGGGTGATCGCGCAGGCCGTCCAGCGTGGCGGCGAAGGCGGGAGCGACCTTCTGGCCATTGGCCAGGATGCCTTCCTCTTGGTACAGGCGGATCACTTCCAGTGCCACGGCGGCGGCAACCGGGTGCGCGGAATAGGTGGCGCCGTGGCCAATGACCGCACCGGCCGGGGCACCGTCGGCGATACCGGCATAGACCTTGTCCGACAGCAGCGTGGCGCCCATCGGCACGTAGCCGGAGGTCAGGCCCTTGGCGACGGTCATCAGGTCTGGCGCCACGCCTTCGTCCTCGCAGGCGAACATCGGCCCGGTGCGACCGAAGCCGGTGATGACCTCGTCGACCACGAACAGAATGTCCAGTTCGCTGGCGGTGTCGCGCATCGCCTTGAGCCAACCGCGTGGCGGCACGATCACCCCACCTGAGCCCTGGATCGGTTCGCAGAAGAACGCGGCGACATTGTCGGCGCCGAGTTCGGCGACCTTGGCACGCAGCGCGTCGGTGGAGGCGGCGATCACTGCCTGCGGATCGTCGCCGTGCTCGCTGCGGTAGGGATTGGGCGACGGCAGGTAGTGCTGGTGCGGCAGCGGCAGGTCGAAGCCGCGGTGGAAGCTGGGCAGCGCGGTCAGCCCGGCGCCGGTGCTGGAAGAGCCGTGATACCCGCGTTCCAGTGCAATGAAGTGTTTCTTGGTCGGGCGCCCGGTGTTGTTGTAGTACTGCACGATGAGGCGGATCGCCGCATCCACCGCTTCCGAGCCGCCGAGGGTGAGATAGACATGGTTGAGCGTGCCCGGTGCCAGCTGCGCCAGCTTGGCGGCCAGGCGGATCGCCGGCTCGCTGCCGTAGTGGAAGTAGCCGGTGGCGTAGGGCAGCCGGCGCATCTGCTGGGCGGCGGCCTCGACCACGCTGTCGCGGCCATAGCCGACGTTGACGCACCACAGCCCGGCGAAAGCATCCAGCAACTTGTTGCCGTTGGCGTCCCACAGCCAGCAGCCCTGGCCGGATTGGAGCACGTTGACGCCGTGCGCCTCGTGCTGGCGCCAGGCCGCGACCGGGTGGATCAGGTGGTCTCGGTCGAGTTCGCGCAGCGTGGGCGTGGAGGAGGATGAGCGGGAGGCGGGCAGCATGTTTTCCGTACCTGACGGGGGATTCGGGTGCGACGCGCGCGTACGCGCTGCGCGGTCGGCGGAGATCGCCAGCTTAGGTGCGGCGTACGAGAGGATGCTGCCGGTTTTGCGGACGTGTGGCGGTGCCGATGCGGTTGTTCGGCGGGGCGCGGCAGATTATGCGGCGGGATCGTTGCCGGCGTTCCGTGCCGATGCGGCGTGGCCGCGCTCAGTAGCCGCGGGTGCGATCGATTTCCCCGAGCAACGGTTCACCCGCATCGTGGCGGCGCAGGTTCTCCAGCACCGCCAGCGCCGAGCCTTCTGCGCGGGTGGCGCTGGCGATGTGCGGGGTCAGCCAGATGCGCGGGTGCTGCCATAGCGGGTCGTGCGGCGGCAGCGGCTCGGGATCGGTCACGTCGACGATCGCCTCGCTCAGCTGGCCGCTGTCCAGCGCGGCCAGCAGGTCGGCGGCGACCAACTGCGCGCCGCGTCCCACCTGTAGCAGTGCCGCCCCACGTGGCAACCGCGCGAACAGCTTGGCATCGAGCAGGCCACGGGTGGCCTCGGTCAAGGGCAGCAGGCAGATCAGGATGTCGCTGCGCGCCAGCAGCGCGTCCAGGCCTTCGCCGCCGGCGAAGCTGGCGATGCCGGCCAGCTGGCGCGGGCTGCGGCTCCAGCCGGCGCAATCGAAGCCGTAGCCATGCAGGTGGCGCAGCACCGCGCCGCCCAGCTCGCCAATGCCGAGCACGCCGATCCGGCGCCGCGCTGCCGGCACCACCGGCAGCGGTTGCCAGTGGCGCTCGCGCTGCTGGCGAAGGTACTGCGGCAAGTTGCGGTGCAGCGCGAGCACGCTGGCGCTGACGTATTCGAGCATGGCCTCGCGAATGCCGGGCTCGATCATTCGCACCACGCGCACGCGCGGTGGCAGCGCGGCGAGGTCGAAGTGGTCGATGCCGGCGCCGACGCCGAACAGGATCTCGAGATTGGGAAACACCGACAGGTCCGGCGGCGGCACCCAGGCGGCGAGGTAGCGCACCTGCGCCGGGTCGCCGAGGTCGGGCCAGAAGCGCAGGCGCAATGCCGGCATGCGCTCGGCGAAGACCTGGGCCCAGACCTGGCCGCGCTGTGCGTCGGATTTGTAGAGCAGGGTCATGCGGCGTCAGCCAAACGCCTGCGTCGCCAGCGCGAACAGGCGCAGGCCCGGATCGGTGGCCGGCGGCTGGCCATGCACCATCGTGGTGACGGTGCCGACCCGGCGCATGCCCAAGGTCTCGATCCATTCGGTCAGGCCGCTGTCGAAATCGAGGTCGATGCGGGTGAAGCGGCCGGCATTGAGCCCGGCCAGATGCGCGACCAGGGCCTGCGCGCCACGCGTGTCCGGGGCAGTGACCGGGCCGATCGACCAGCCGCGGCCGAAACGCCGCAGCAGCGCAAAGCCCTGCGCAACGTTGTCGTGGTCCAGCACCACCGCATGGCTGGCCTCGGCCAGCAGCGTGGCGATCAGCGCCGGGCGATGCATGCCGCGCGCGCGTACGTCCAGCGCGATCAGGGTGTCCAGGTCGCGGTGGCTGGCCGGACGCAGCCGCCAGCCCGGGTCCAGCGCCACCAGCGGTGCCGGCAGCGCGGTGCCCTGGTGCTGGCGTACTTCGCCGGTGCGCAGGAAGCCCAGCCGTTCGTACAGGCCGCGACCTTCGGCCGTGGCGTGCAGCAGCACTCGTCGCGGCTGCGCCTCGGCCAGCAGTACTTCCATCACCCGATGGCCGATGCGCTGGCCACGGCAGGCGGCGCTTACGATGATCAGGCCGAGCGTGGCGAAGTCGCGGTCCCAGCGCCAGGTCAGGCCGGTGGCGACGACGGCGCCGTCGCGTTCGGCCACCACGCCCTGGCCCAGTGCGAAGGCCAGTTGCCAGTCTTCCAGGCGATGTGGCCAGCGCAGGTCGGAGGACATCGCGTAGGCCGCGTCCAGATCGGCGGCGATCATCTTCCTGAGCGTGACCCCGTCGGCGAGGGCGACATCCTGTGCGGTGGCTCGATTCAAGGCAGGGATCCGGATCGGGGGCGTCCATCATTCCATCGTGTAGATGAAGGCGATTGGACAAAATTGGCGTGGTCGCCGCTGGGCGTGGATCGGATATGCGGTCGGTAGGGTGTGGATCAAGCGCCACGGCCGCGTCCGGGGCGCGTTGCATCGATGCGTGCCTGCTTCTGTCGTACGCAAGCCAGCACCGCGATCGCAGCGGCACGATCAAGGCGAAGGCTTTAGTAGTCCCGCGTAGGAGACTCGCTACGTCGATCAGTCCTTCGATGAGGGTGACGCACTGCACGGCTGGCGCTGGAAGACGTGGCGCAAAGAAACGCCTCCCCACGGACGCAGGCCGGTCAAGCACGTCCTGCTGCGGCGGCGCGGGCAAACCACAGTTTGTACCTGCCGCTGCGGCAAAAGCGGCGCATGGCGCTGGAAGAGGCATGCTTCAATTCGGATAGGCCTGGCATTGTGCGTGGGCTTCGCTTCTTCCCGGGATTCCCTCATGGCCTTCCGCCCCAAGTACATCAGCTTCGACTGCTACGGCACGCTCATCCACTACAAGCCCGGCGAGATGGCGAAGCAGTTTTTCGCCGAACGCGTAGCGGCCGAACGGATGGAGCAGTTCCTGGCCGATTTCACCGCGTATCGCTTCGATGAAGTGCTCGGGCCGTGGCAGCCGCTGGACGATGTGGTCCGCAATGCGCTGCGCCGGCTGTGCCGCAAGTGGAAGTTGCAATACCTGGATGAGGATGCGCAGCGCATCTGCGACGCGATCCCGACCTGGGGCTCGCATCCGGACGTGCCGGCGGGGCTGGCGCGGATCGCCGAGGACATCCCGCTGGTGATCCTGTCCAACGCGATGGATCACCAGATCCAGCAGAACGTGGCGCTGCTCGGCGCGCCGTTCCACCGCGTCTACACCGCGCAGCAGGCGCAGGCCTACAAGCCACGGCTGCAGGCGTTCGAGTACATGATCGATTCGCTGGGGGCCACTCCCGAAGACTTCCTGCACGTCTCCTCCAGCCTGCGCTACGACCTGATGTCGGCCGGCGACATCGGCATCCGCAACAAGGTGTTCGTCAATCGCGGGCACGGCCCGGGCAACCCGGCCTATGGCTATACCGAGATCGCCGATATCGGTGGCCTGCCCGGCGTGGTCGGGCTGTAAGGCACGCCCGGGATGAAGCTCGAATCGTACTGGAAGCACAGTGCGCCGGCGTTTGCGCCCGCGTCGGCCGAGTGGCCGGCGAAGGTGGACGTAGCGGTGGTCGGCGCCGGTTTCACCGGCCTGAGCGCCGCGCTGGCGCTGGCCCGGCGCGGCGCCACGGTGGCGGTGCTGGAGGCGCGTGGATGCGTGGCCGCGGAGGCGTCCGGCCGCAACGGCGGACACGTCAACAACGGTCTGGCGGTGGACTACCCGGCGCTGGCTGCACGCATCGGCACCGACGGCGCACGCGCCTGGTACCACGCTTTCGACGCAGCGGTGGACACGGTCGAGCGGCTGGTGCGCGAGGAGGCCATCGACTGCGACTTCCAGCGCAATGGCAAGCTCAAGCTCGGCACCCGGCCGCAGCACTACGATGAACTGGCACGCGCGGCCGATCGATTGCGGCGCGATGGCGTGGACTCCGACCTGGACGTACTCGACGCCGCGCAGGTGCGCGAAGAAGTGCGCAGCGAGCGCTTCAGCGGTGGCCTGGTCTACCGCAAGAGCGCGCAGATGCACATGGGCCGCTTCTCCCACGGGCTGGCGCAGGCAGCCGAGCGCGCCGGTGCGCGCATCCATCTCGATACGCCGGTGCAGACGTTGAAGGCGCAGCCCGGGCACGTTGGCGTGCACCGGCTGCACACCCCGCGCGGTGTGGTCGAAGCCAGCCAGGTGTTGCTGGCTACCGGCACCTCGCGGCATGGCAGCTACGCCAGTTTCGGCTGGCTGCGTCGGCGCATCGTACCGATCGGCAGCTTCATCGTGGTCACCGCGCCGATGCCGGCCGAACACGCGCAGGCGCTGCTGCGCGAGCGCCGCAGCTACACCACGGTCGCCAATATCCATCATTATTTCCGGCTGACTCCGGACCACTGGCTAGTGTTCGGCGGGCGCGCGCGCTTCGCGGTGTCCAGCCCTCAGTCGGATGCGCGCAGCGGCGAGATACTGCGCCAGGGATTGGTCGAGACCTTCCCGATGCTGGCCGGGTTACCGATCGATTATTGCTGGGGCGGGCTGGTGGACATGAGCGCCGATCGGCTGCCGCGCAGTGGTGTGCGCGAGGGTATCCACTACAGCGTCGGCTACAGCGGCCACGGCACCCAGATGTCGGTGCACATGGGGCAGTGCGTCGCCGCGAGGATGGCCGGCGAGAGCACGCCGCAGCCGTGGGATGGGCGTGGCGAATGGCCCGCGATCCCCGGTCACCTGGGACCGCCGTGGTTCCTGCCAGCGGTGGGCTTGTACTACCGGCTGAAGGATCGTTTGCAGAACTGAAGAAGTTTCTCCTGCGGAATTCATTCCGCCGCTGTCGCATAGGAGGAGTAGTGGGTCATCCCTTCTGGGATTCGTGGCTACACCAGGGTTGAAACCCTGAATCACTGATAGGCAGGTGCCAAATGGAAAAGAGACGTAACGTTCGCTCGCTCACGGCGGTGGTACTGATCGCCGGCCTGGTGCAATCTTCCGTAGTCTCCGCGCATGCGATCTGGTTTGCGCAACGTTCCAAGCAACTTGCCATGGTCTATGGCGTTGGTGCGGACGATCTGGATGCGGTAAAGCGCCTGCCACTGCTGACCAATGTGTCCGGCTACGATGGCGACGGGCAAAAGGTAGCCACTTCGATCAAGGCCAATGGCCCGATTGCGGTCGTCGATAGCGAGGCGCCGGTGTCGGCGGTTGCGGCGGTGATGGATTACGGGGTCTGGGCGAAGGGCAAGGATGGGGAGTGGTACAAAAAAGGCCGGGATGAACTGCCCGATGCCGTGCTGGCTGAGCACAACTATAAATATGCCGTCCATCTCGCGTCACTGACGGCAAAGGTTCCGCTCATCGAGGGGCAGAGCCTGCAGATCATCCCGGTCGGGGCTATCCCGGCGGCATTCAACACGCCAGCGACGTTCCAGGTGATGTTCAAGGGCAAGCCGATGGCGGGCGTGCAGGTGCTGCACGATTACGTAAACGATCCGGACCAGGTGCCCCAGGTCACCGATGCGGCCGGAAAGGTGACCTTGAACATCAGGAACCAGGGCTTGAACGTCCTGGCGGCGATCTATGTCGGACCGACGGATAACGCCTCGAAATACGATCACATCGAATATCGGTCGACCTTGTCTTTCACGCTTCCCCACCAACCAGAGTAAGGAGTCAACCATGCGAATCGCTTCGAAGATTTTTGCCATGTCCATGGTGATCGCGGTGCCGATGCTGGCCAGTGCGCACGGGAACATGAGCCCCCAGCATGGCGGCATCGTGCAGATGGCGGGAGAAACGGTGTTCGAGCTGGTGATAAAGCCTGCCAGCGTTGAACTGTACGTGTCCGAAGAGGATGAGCCGGTCAGCAGTACCACGGCAACCGCGAAGCTGACCGTGACCGTGAGTGGCAAGAAGACGGAAGCCGAGTTGAAGCCCGCTGCAAATGGCGGTTTTTCTGCGGCGATCAAGATCCCGGCGAATGCAAGCGTTGGCGTGACGGTGGTGGACAAGGCATCGGGTGCCAAGACCTTCACCGTTTATGCGCCCAAGTAACGCGGGGACAGCGGGCGGGGCACTCAGCGCATTGCAGCCGCACGCAATTCTGGAGCGCTACCGCACCGCGCTCATCCTGGTCCTGTCGCTTTGCTGCGCGGTGCTGGTCGCCTACGCGCCGGATGCCTTTGCGCATGGAGTGTCCGACAAGGACAAGGCGTACATCCAGTCCATGCAAGGGGTGCATGTCATCCCCTACATGTACCTGGGCGCCAAGCACATGGTGACCGGTTACGATCATCTGCTGTTCTTGTTCGGGGTGATCTTCTTTCTTTACAGACTCAAGGATGTCGTCAATTACGTGACCTTGTTTGCGGTCGGCCACTCGATCACGTTGCTGGTGGGGGTGTTGCTGGACATCCACGCCAATGCGTATCTGGTCGATGCCATCATCGGATTTTCGGTGGTGTACAAGGCCGTCGACAATCTTGGTGGGGTAAAGAAGCTGTTCGGGCGCCAGTTAAACCCCAAGATCGCGGTCTTCATCTTCGGCCTGTTCCACGGCTTCGGATTGGCGACAAAGATCCAGGAGTTGTCCTTCTCACGCGATGGACTGCTGGGCAATCTGATCAGCTTCAATATCGGAGTCGAGATCGGCCAGTTCCTTGCGCTCAGCGCGATCCTGATTCTCATGACGCTGTGGCGGCAGACGGCATGGTTTGGGCGCAGTGCCGTCATCGCCAACGGAGCCCTGATGTGCGCGGGCTTCGTTTTGATTGCCTACCAGCTGTCCGGTTTCATCGCGGGATAATGCCATGACCATCCATTCTGAAAATCCATCAAATACCTATCACGTGGCGACACGGACGTTGATCAAGGTGTCAAGCGTGGCCTTGCTGGTTGCGGCGATGATATCGGTACTCTTTGTACTGCCGGCGGAGCGGGGCATCGACGTGACCGGTGTGGGCAGTGCGCTGGGGCTGACGCAGATGGCCAATAGTGAAGATGCCGAAGACGATACGCCCGTCGCCAGCGCCACGAGTGAGCCGGGTGGCTATCTGGTTCCGGCGCAGACCAAGGCCAGCATCGTCAAGGTCACGCCGATGCGCTCGGACGAGACGTCGATCACCTTGGCAGCGCATACGGGCGCGGAAATAAAAGCGCATATGAAGACGGGCGATCATCTGATCTATCGCTGGACCTCGACCGCGCCGGTCAAGGCCGACATGCACGGTGAGAAGAAGGGCGATACCTCGGGGGCCTTCACCCAGTACTGGAAGGAGAAGAACCTGTCGAAAGACCAGGGAGCCCTGACCGCGCCGTTTGAAGGATCGCACGGCTGGTATTTTCGTAACCAGGGCGAGACCCCGTTGACGGTGACAGTCGAGACCAGTGGCTTCTACGAGGATGTTTTCCAGCCCCAAGCCGAGTGACGTCTTTTGGGAAAAAGCCGGCGCGCGTTCTGGTTCCCACAGCATCCTCAGCTCGTGAGGGTGCTTTTTTTGGGGCGCGTCTTCCACGATGGCGGGTTCAAGCCGGTCGTCAGCGGCGAGCGCGGGCACGCAGTGACTCGATCAGGCCGCCGGTTGCGCCCGGCTTGCCTGGTGCGGCGCGAGGGGGCGGTCGAGGTAGAGCAATGCGCCGCCGGACCCGCTATTCATGGCGGAATATGCCGGTGC
>JAATFS010000422.1 GCA_015655035.1 Lysobacterales bacterium
GCGCTCGGCTCTTTCGATGCCGGCTCATTCCAATAGAGCCTTGTCGCCGCTGTGGCGGATCGACAGAAAAATGACGCCGTATCCGGCGTCTGCGCAGGCGCAGTCGCCGCCGGCCCGCATGGGGCCGGCCTCAGTGGTTCAGGCGAAGACGTCGATCAATGCGCCGACGGCCGTGTCGCCGGCAAGCAGCGCCACGCCGGTGCTGACGGGGATGGCGCTGGTCGCCATGCCGGCCACGACGGCTATCTTGGCCAAGTCGCCCATATCGCCGTGCGCGGCCCCCTGGACCGTGCTCTTCATTGCCTGCAGGCCTGCGCCGACAGTGTGGTTCATGACCGAGGATATAAACCCCACAGCCCGCTCTCCCTTGATGTATCGAAAAAGTAACGACTGAGCAGCGTTGCCAAGTGCGTCCGGGTGGCGAATCAATTCGATCCACCAAATGCCCAATAGTGGTATCGGCCGCGGTCCGAGGGCCTTTAGTACCCGCGATCCGGGCGGGTTTGGCACAGCACTTGCCTGGCTCCTGCGTGATCACGTAGCGGGACACTGCCATGGCCAATCCAATTTCAGCCTATTTCGGCGTACACGCCAGCGCTTTGCCGCTGCGCGAGGAGCGAATGAAGCTTATCGCCAGCAACCTGAGCAATGCAGATACCCCCGGCTACAAGGCCAAGGATCTGGACTTCGATGCGGCGTTGCAGGCGATCAGTGCGCAGCAAGGGCCGCTGGCGGTCACCGATGCGCGCCACGTCGCGGTGCCTGACAGTGGCCCCGGCCCCTTCCTGTTCAATCGTGAGGCGGCTCAGCCGAGCCTGGATGGCAACACCGTCGATCCCGACCTGGAACGCGCCAACTACGGACGCGCTGCCCTGGAATACCGCGCTTCGCTTTCCTTCCTGGAGTCGAAGGTGAAGAACATGCTGACTGCAATCACCGGTGAATAACGAGGTCATGCCATGAGCAATCTTCCGATCTTCGATGTGGCTGGCTCCAGCCTGCAGGCGCAATCGGTCCGGCTGAGCACGATCGCGTCCAACCTTGCCAACGCCGACTCGGTGGCGGGGTCGCCCGAACAAGCCTATCGCCCGATCGAGCCTGTTTTCCAGGCCCGACCCAACCGCGAGGATCCCAGCCTCACCGGCGTCGGGGTCAAGGAGATCAGCCAGAGCCAGGCGCCACCGATCAAGCGCTACGAACCTGGGCATCCGCTGGCCGACAACGATGGCTACGTCTATGCGCCGGACGTGGACCCGGTATCGCAGATGGTGAACCTGATTTCCGCCTCACGCAGTTACCAGGCCGGCGTGGAAGTACTCACGACCGCGAAGGAACTGGCCTTGGCCACATTGACGATGGGTCGCTGACGCGTCCCGAGGACCAGCCGATGAACGCAATTTCCAGCGACACCCTCTCCAGCCTGGGGATCACCCAGGCCGGCCAGAAAACCACCCAGCAAGTCGTCGACGACAAGGCCGGCGAGCAGAAGGACAAGCTCGGCCAGGCCGATTTCCTGTTGATGATGACCGAGCAGCTCAAGAACCAGGATCCGCTCAATCCCATGGACAACGGCGCGTTCCTGGCGCAGTTGGCGCAGATTTCCACGGTGCAGGGCCTGGGCGACCTGAACAAGAAGGCCGATCAGTTTCTTGGCTCGGTGGATTCGGACCAGGCCATGCGCGGTGCGGCATTGATCGGTCACAAGGTCTCGGTACCGGGGTCGGGCCTGGCACTGAGCGGCCAGGGAGAGGTCAGCGGTGCGGTCCAGGCCAACGCCAAGGGGCCGGTCAGCATCGTGATCCAGGACAGCAACGGTTTGCCGGTGCGTTCGCTCAGGCTGCCCGATGGCGCTGGCGGCGCACGCCCATTCCAATGGGACGGCAAGGATGATCTCGGCGCGGCATTGCCCGCCGGCAACTATCGATTTTCCGCCACCCAGGCCGGCGCCGATGGCGCGCCGGTGCCGCTGGACACCTTTACCGAGTCCACCGTCGAGAGCGTGAGCCTGGGCAAGGAAGGCGCACGCCTGAATCTTTCGGGCGCGCAGAGCGTGCTCCTCAGCGAAGTCCTGCGCATCAGTTAACCCGCCGCGCCACCGTCTCCCTATCGAGGAATCATCATGGGCTTCAATACATCGCTGTCGGGTTTGCGCACGAGCAACACCGACTTGAACGTCACCTCCAACAACATCGCCAATTCCGCCACCACTGGCTTCAAGGAATCGCGTGCGGAGTTCGCCGACATCTTCCAGAGCAGCGCCTATGGCCTGTCCAGCAATGCGGTCGGCACCGGTTCGCGGGTCAGCAACATCGCCCAGCAGTTCAAGCAGGGCAATATCGACAACACCGGCAACGTGCTGGACCTGGCGGTCTCGGGCGAAGGCTTCTTCAACGTCGAGCACAACGGCAGCACCCTGTACACCCGCTCTGGCAACTTCCAGGTCGATGCCAACGGCTACGTGGTGACGCCGGAAGGCTACAACCTGCAGGTATTCCCCCCGGATTCCTCGGGCAGTGCGATCAATACCGGCAATGTGCAAAAACTGCAATTGCTGACCACCGACAGCTCGCCAAAATCGACCTCGACGGTGAACGTGGGAGCCACCCTGCCCGCCAATGCCACGGTTCCGAGCGGCACCACGTTCAGCCCCAGCGACACCAGCAGCTACAACCATTCGACCTCGGTGACGGTGTACGACTCGCTCGGCGTGTCGCATGTGATGTCGATGTACTACGTCAAGACCGCCAATGCCAACGAGTGGCAGCAGTACAGCTACATCGATGGCAACTCGGTGAGTGCACTGCCAACCACGCTGCAGTACTCCGACGCCGGCGTACTGACCTCGCCAAGCCCGGGCACGATCACGCTGGATGGCTATACCCCCGCCAGTGGCGCCGGCGCGCTGAATATCAGCCTGGATCTCAGCGGCTCCTCGCAGTTTGGCGAGTCGTTTGCGGTGAACGACCTGCGCCAGGACGGCTACGCCTCCGGCCGCCTCACCGAATTCGAGGTGCAGTCCGACGGCATGATCTACGCGCGCTATTCCAACGGCGCCAATGTGCTGATGGGACAAGTGCTGCTGACCAATTTCAACAACGAGCAGGGATTGCAGGCGCAGGGCAACAATTGCTGGGCCGCCAACGCCGCGGCCGGCACGCCGCGCAGCGGCGCGCCGGGCAGTTCCGATTTCGGCCAGGTCCAATCCGGCGCACTGGAAGCGTCCACCGTCGACCTGACCGAGCAGCTGGTCAACATGATCGTGGCGCAACGCAACTTCCAGGCCAACGCCAAGATGATCACCACCCAGGACGAGATCACCCAGACCGTGATCAACATCCGTTGATCGCGCTGACGCCGAAAGCCTGAGAGCCCAACGATGGATAGAGCCGCCTATGTCGCGATGACCGGTGCCAGCGCCACCTTGCAGGCGCAGACGGCGGTGTCGCACAACCTCGCCAATGCCGAAACCCCGGGTTTCAAGGAAGCCCTGGCCAATACCCAGGCCTTCCGTATCCAGGGCGCCGGCTATCCGTCGCGGGTCGATGCGATCCTCAGCGACGTCGGGTTCAACAGCCGTCCGGGTTCGCAGCAGGTCACCGGCAACGCGCTGGACGTGTCGCTGGGCAAGGACAAATGGCTGGCGGTGCAAAGCGCTGACGGCAGCGAGGGCTATACCCGCGCCGGCAATCTCCAGCCCACGCCCAATGGCCAACTGTTGGCGGGCGGCCGCCCCTTGCTCGACGACAACGGCGTGCCACTGACGATTCCGCCGTACGACTCGATACAGATTGGCGACGACGGCACGATCTCGATCGTGCCGCAGGGCCAGGGCCCGGAAACGATGGCGGTGCTGGGGCGGTTCCGGGTGATCGAAGCCGGCCAGAAACAACTCGATCGGGGTGCCGACGGGCTGATGCGCAACGCCGATCCGCAGACCCCGTTGCCAAGGGCCATGG
Source organism: Lysobacterales bacterium (assembly GCA_015655035.1). GTDB lineage: Bacteria > Pseudomonadota > Gammaproteobacteria > Xanthomonadales > Xanthomonadaceae > JAATFS01. The sequence continues at coordinate 3,957 of JAATFS010000422.1, forward strand.
GCAGCGTGCTGAAGACCGGCGTGATGGAAGGCAGCAACGTGGATACGGCCGGCGCCCTGGTGCAGATGATCCAGCTGCAACGGCAATTCGAAATGCAGGTGAAGGTGGTCAAGACCGCCGACGAAAACGCGCAAGCCGCCAACACCTTGCTGCGCCTGGGCGGCTGACGCCGGGCTATGCGAACCATCAACAGGAGTTCCCCATGAATCAGTCTCTTTGGGTTGCCAAGACCGGGCTGGATGCGCAGCAGACGCGCATGTCGGTCGTTTCCAACAACCTCGCCAATGCCAATACCACGGGTTTCAAGAGCGACCGTGCGGCGTTCGAGGATCTGCTCTATCACCAGGTGCGCCAGCCCGGAGGCTCGACCTCCCAACAGACCACCCTGCCCACCGGCTTGCAGCTGGGCACGGGCGTGCGCGTGGTCGCCACCGCGAAGAGCTTCGAGCAAGGCAGCCAGCAGCAGACCGGCAACGCGCTGGACGTGATGATCAATGGTCGCGGATTCTTCGAGGTGCAGATGCCGGATGGCACCTCGGCCTATACCCGCGACGGTACCTTCCACGTCAACGCCGATGGCCAGTTGGTCACCAACAGCGGCTACGAAGTACAGCCCGGCATCCAGATCCCCGAAGGTGCCCAGAGCGTGACCATCGGCGCCGATGGCACCATCAGCGTGCAACTGGCCGGGAATACCAACGCGACCGAGGTCGGCACCCTCAGCGTGACCGATTTCATCAATCCCGCGGGCCTGCAGGCGCTGGGCCAGAACCTGTACCAGGAAACCACAGCTTCCGGCACGGCCCAGGCCGGTACCGCTGGCCTGGACGGCCTGGGCAGCATCGTGCAGGGCGCGCTCGAAGGCTCCAACGTCAACACCGTCGAGCAGCTGGTCAACATGATCGAAACCCAGCGAGCCTACGAAATGAATGCCAAGGCCATTTCCACCACCGACTCGATGCTCGGCTTTCTGAACAATAACGTCTGAGGTAGCTCGCCATGAATCGCCCCGTCCTGATTCTCTCCGGTCTCGTGGCCTGCTCGCTATTGAGCGGCTGCTTGAGCGTGCCGCTGTTTTCGATGGCGAGGAAAGAAAAGAAAGAAAAGAACGAGCTGGTCCCGCAAACAGCGATCGCGTACGCGCCTTCCACCGCCGGCGCGATCTACCGCGACGGTACGCCGGGCCGGCTCAATCTGTTTGGCGATCATCGCGCCATGGACGTCGGTGACCTGCTGACCATCGTCTTGAGCGAGACCACCGCCGCGCAGACCACGGCCAGTACCAGCACCGCCAAGGAAACCACGGTGGATATGCCTTCACCCACCGTCGCCGGTGACAACGTCACGCTGCGTGGCCGGGACCTGCTCAATACCGAAATCAATGCCAGCCGTGATTTCACCGGCTCCGGCGACAGCAGCCAGAGCAACCGACTCGACGGTAACCTGACGGTGACGGTGATCCGTCGCCTGCCCAACGGCAATCTGGTGGTACGTGGCCAGAAAAACCTGCAATTGAACCAGGGCAACGA
>JAATFS010000385.1 GCA_015655035.1 Lysobacterales bacterium
ATCGCGGCGAGGGTGCGCTGCGCCTGGCCGATCTGCGCGGCCATCCGGCGCGGTCCCAGCGCCCAGAACCAGGCCTGCGGATGGCTGTGGCTGTGATTGCCCAGGTCATGGCCGCGCCGCAGCAGTTCCCGCACCAGCTCGGGCCGGCGCGCGGCACGTTCGCCGACCAGGAAAAACGTGGCCTTGGCACCATGGGCATCGAGCAGGTCCAGCATTGCCGGGGTATCGTCGGAAGGGCCATCGTCGATGGTCAGCCAGACTTGGCGGCGCTCGCCGGGCAACCGCGACAGTACCGGCGCGTAGCAGCGCGAGCGGGGCAGGAACACCGGCAGCACGAACGCCAGGTGCGACAGCACCAGCGCCGGCACGCCCCAGGCCCAGCCCGCCCGCCACCACAACGCAATCACCGCCAACTGCGACACGGCCAGCCAGCCGAGCCAGCGGTAGGGATGCGACGGGGTGCGATGCAGCGTTTCCGGCGTGGTCATGCCCCATGATGCCACGCGGCGTAGAATGGCCGGTCCGACAAAGACCTCCAGACCCCGCCATGTCCCTCGATCCCGCTCTGCGTTCCCGCATCGATTCGCTGCTGCAATCCAACCGCGTGGTGCTGTTCATGAAAGGCCAGCCCAGCATGCCCCAGTGCGGCTTCTCGGCCAAGGCGGTCGGCGTGCTCAATGGCCTGGGCGTGGACTATGCCCACGTCAACGTACTGGCCGACCAGGAAATCCGCGAAGGCATCAAGGCCTATGGCGACTGGCCAACGATCCCGCAGCTGTATATCGACGGCGAACTGGTCGGCGGCAGCGACATCATCGTGCAGATGGCCGACAGCGGCGAGCTGAGCAGCGTACTCGGGCTGCAGGCACCGGACCGCACGCCGCCGAAGATCACCATCACCCCGGCCGCAGTGGAAATGCTGAAGAGCGCGCTGGCCGACGCCCCCGGCGCTTCGCTGGCACTGGCGATCGATGCGAGCTTCCAGCCCGACTTCCAGCTGGCGCCGACCGATGCCAATGCCATCGCCGCCGAGTCCAACGGGCTGCGCGTGCAGTTCGACCTGGCCAGCGCGCGCCGCGCCGAAGGCATCACCATCGACTGGGTCGACGATATCCGTGGCCGCGGCCTGGCGATCGACAACCCGAATGCGCCGAAGCCCGTCCAGGAACTGTCCGCGCGCGAGGCCGACGACCGGGTCAAGGCCGGCCAGCTGACGCTGGTGGACGTGCGCCCGGCCGACGAACGCGCGATCGCCTCGGTCGCTGCGCCGTTCCGCACCGTGGACGGAGACGAGCGCGCCGCGCTGGAGCAACTGCCCAAGGACACGCCGCTGGCGTTCCTGTGCCACCTCGGCGGCCGCAGCCTGCAAGCGGCCGAGCATTTCCGTGGCCTGGGCTTCAGCAACGTCTACAACGTCACCGGCGGCATCGACGCCTGGTCCAACGACGTGGACAACGGCGTACCCAAGTACTGATCGAGCGGGGCGGCTGCGGCTTCGACCGGCGCAGCCGCCCTCGCCCGGCAAGCGCTGTTCCCTGGCTCGGCAGCACAGGGGGCTTGGCAAGCGCGACGCGGACCGATAGCGTTCTCGGTGCCTTGAGGCTTCACTGGGGAATTCCATGCGCTTTCTGTTGCTCGCCAGTCTTGGCGCGGTAGTGCTGTGCGGCCCTGCCGCCGCCGCGTCGCGCTTTGTCGAAGATCCGTATCCCAGCACCTACCAGGTGCTTGCCTCGGGCCCGGTGCTGATCGAACACGCCACTGTCCTGACCGGTACCGGCCAGCGCCTGGACGACGCCGACGTACTGCTGCAGGACGGCCGGGTACAGGCGGTGGGCCGCGCGCTGACGGCACCGGCCGATGCGCGCCGGGTAAACGGCCAGGGCAAGTGGGTCACGCCCGGCATCATCGACGTGCACTCGCACTTGGGCGTCTATCCCAGCCCGGGCGTCAGCGCCCATAGCGACGCCAACGAGATGACCGCTCCGGTCACGCCCAATGTCTGGGCCGAACACTCGGTATGGCCGCAGGACCCGGGGTTCGCCGCCGCGCTGGCCGGCGGCGTCACCTCGCTGCAGGTGCTGCCCGGTTCGGCCAACCTGATCGGCGGCCGTGGCGTGACCTTGAAGAACGTGGCCGGTTCCACCTACCAGGCGATGAAGTTCCCCGGCGCGCCCTGGGGCCTGAAGATGGCCTGCGGCGAAAACCCCAAGCGCGTCTATGGCAAGAAAGGTGGCCCATCCACGCGCATGGGCAACGTCGCCGGCTACCGTGCCGCGTTCATCGATGCCGCCGAATACCTGCGCAAGAACACTCCCAAGCAGCAGGGCAAACGCCACTGGTGGAGCCGTGGCGGCGACAACGACAGCAGCGGCGATAGCGGCGGCAAGCGCGATCTCAAGCTCGATACACTGGCCGGCGCGATCGAGGGCGACATCCGCGTGCACATCCACTGCTACCGCGCCGACGAGATGGCGACCATGCTCGACCTGTCCAAGGAATTCGGCTTCAAGGTCGCCGCCTTCCACCATTCGGTGGAGGCCTACAAGCTGGCCGACCGGCTGGCGCAGGAAAACGTCTGCGCCGCGATGTGGGCCGACTGGTGGGGCTTCAAGATGGAAGCATTCGACGGCATTCAGGAAAACATCGCACTGGTGGATCGGCCGGCCAACAGCTGCGCCATCGTGCATTCCGATTCGGAGGAAGGCATCCAGCGCCTCAACCAGGAAGCAGCCAAGGCCATCGCCAATGCGCGCCGCGCCGGACTGCAGATCCCGCCTGAGCACGCCATCGCCTGGCTGACCAGCAACGCCGCCAAGGCGCTGGGCATCGAGCGCCAGACCGGTTCGCTGGAGCCAGGCAAGATGGGCGACGTGGTGGTGTGGAATGGCAATCCCTTCAGTTCATTTGCGCTGGCCGAGCAGGTCTATATCGATGGCGCCGAGGTCTACGATCGCCACGACCGCCGCCTGCAACCGGTCTCGGACTTCATGCTCGGTCAGGAGGTGCTGCGATGAGCCGCGTGTCAGGTAGTGGCCGCGCACGCCTGCGCGGCCTTGCGTTGCTCTGGCTGGCCTGGACAGCGCTGCCGGCTGCCGCCCAGGACCTGCTGATCCGTGGCGCCACCGTGCACACCGCCAGCCCCCAGGGCACGCTGGCGCAGGCCGACGTACTGGTGCAAGGCGGCGTGATTCGTGCCATCGGCACCGCGCTCGCCGCGCCGGCAGGAGCGCAGCTGGTCGAAGCCCATGGGCGTCCGCTGACCCCGGCGCTGTTCGGCGGCATCACCGAGATCGGCATCGAGGAAGTCTCCGGCGAGGAGGGCACCGTCGATAGCGGGCTCAAGCTGGACGAGCAGCCGATGCGCCCGGAATTCGACGTCACCCTGGCCTACAACCCGGACTCGGTACTGGTGCCGGTCGCACGCGTGGAGGGCATTGGTTTCACCGCACTCGGCGCCACCACCAGCGGCGCCTTCATCGCCGGCCAGGGCGGCATCGTGCGGCTGGACGGCAGCGCCGATCCGCTCGGCCCGCATGCGCTGTTCATCCGTCTCGGCACGGCGGCCTCCGACCTGACCGGCAACTCGCGCGCGGCGCAGTGGATGCTGCTCGACCAATTGGTGGCCGAAACCCGCAACCGCATCCCGCTGGACTCGCCGCATGCCTTGCTCACCCCCGCCGGGCGCGCGGTGCTGGCGCGCTACCTGGCCGGACAGGGCCGTATCGTGGTGCAGGTCGAACGCGCCGCCGATATCCGCCAGCTGTTGCGCTGGGCCCAGCGCGAGAAACTGCGCATCGCCATCGCTGGCGGTAGCGAAGCGTGGAAACTCGCACCGCAGTTGGCGCAGGCCAAGGTGCCGGTGCTGGTCGATGCGCTGGCCGACCTGCCGGCGAACTTCGACCAGATCGGCGCCACCCTGGAGAACGCCGGGCGCCTGCGTGCGGCCGGCGTGGAGGTCAGCTTCACCCAGACCGGCGATGCCACGCACAACGCACGCAAGGTCCGCCAGCTGGCCGGCAACGCCGTCGCCAATGGCCTGCCCTGGGAACAGGGCCTGGCCGGACTGACCAGCGTGCCGGCGCGGATCTTCGGCGTCGACGACACGCTCGGCAGCATCGCCGTGGGCAAGCGTGCCGACCTGGTGTTGTGGGACGGCGACCCGCTGGACGTGGCCCACTACGCCGAGCAGGTCTGGCTGGGCGGTCGTGCGATGCCGATGCGCTCGCGCCAGACCGAACTGCGCGACCGCTACCTGCGGCAGGCGGGCGCGCTGCCACGGGCATATCCGCGCCAATAAGCGCGCACCTGGCAGTTGCACGCGCCCAGCCGGGCGCCTCGTGCTCAACGACGGAACATCGGGCAGGAACGCTCAACGCAGGTGTCCCTGCCATCCATTTGAATCCGTTTGCTGTGGCTTGAACGAAGTGCTAACCGGCACCTCGCTAAGGTGACGCGCAATCCATCGGAGCGATGCCATGTCCATCCAGTATTCGATCAGCCTGCCCGACCCCGCGCTTGCCCGTGGCAGCGAACCCTCGGTGAGCTTCAGTGCTCATGGCGCGGACGCCTTCGCCGAACAGTTGCAGGCCGCACTCGGCGATCCCGCCTGGTTCCAGCGCTGGCGCCTGCTGCAAGCCGATCCGGACGAGATCGATCCGGCCCTGGGTATCACCGATGCGTCGGCTCGCGTCAGCGGCCAACAAAACGACCTGCGTATCGACCTGGAGGCCAGCACCACCCTTCCCGGCGACATCCTCAGGCATCGCATGCAGATACTCGCCGGCCACCACTGGGAACTGCGCAACGTGCGCTGAGCCCCGGCCTGCGCGCGTTGCCCGGTATTGTCGCAGCGGACCACCGAATCAACCGCAGTCGCGCGGCGGGCAGAAAGCGTTCTGCTTGATCGCTTCCTGGCAACGCGCGCCGCGCAATCCCGTCACGAGCCAGCCCAGCGCAGCACTGGCAATGCCTCCCCAGACAATACCCTGGGTAAGACCCACGCCCACGAGGTCCGCCGCCACACCGCAGATGACGCATGCGATCTTGATAAGCATCACATGGCGTATGCGCCAACGTCATTCCGGAACTCGATAGGACGCTCAAGCGCACAGATAGCCTCGGCCAGATCGTCCAGCTTGCTGGAAAGCCGCCCCCGAGCATCGTACAAGCCACGACTATAGAAACACGAACCGATTTCCCTCGAAAAGAAATCGAGCAGGAATTCCGCGTCGAATCGTCCGATCTCCTGCCTCAACTCCCCGGTGAAATAGCGCTGGATCTTTCTGACGATGATCGCCTTCTCGTGTTCGGTGAACTTTATGTCCGTCTTACGCTCTCCGATTACACCTGAAGCCTTGAGCTGAAAACAGCCGCCGCGCTCCCCAGCACAGCGACTGTCAGCCAGTGTGCCGCAGCGCGAAAAGGGACGTTCTCCCATGAACTGCATAACCTGAGTTGAGCGCTACCTCCCGGCGTGTTCCGCGGTCCGCAGCCGCGCGCGGGCTCCCCACTTCAGGTTCACCCCCAACGTGCCCAGCACGATCAATGCCAGTCCAGCCAGTTGCACCGGATTGAGCCGGTGCCCGTAGACCAGGTAATCCAGCAGCAGCGTCACCAACGGGTAGACGAATGCCAGCACCGCGATCGTCGCCACCGGCAGATGACGGTAGGACGAATAGAACAGGACATAGACGATGCCGCTGTGGATCACCCCCAGGCCGATCAGCCAGCCCCAGTGTGGCCCCGGCTGCAAGGCGGCGCTACTCGAGAAACCGGCCAGCATCAGCACGCCCACGCAGCACTGCACCGTCACCACCGCGAACGGCCGCTGCCGCCCCACCCGCCTGGACATCAGCAACGAGGCGCCGCACAACAACGCGGCCAGTAAGGTCAGCGCAATGCCGGCCAGATAGTCGGCATCGGCCTGCTGCCATAGCCGCACCGGATCGGCGGAGCCGGCCACGCCGACGAATGCCAGCAAGGTCCAGCCCACATCCACCGGTCGCGTGCGCTCGCCCTGGAAGACCGCCGCCAGGATCAGCATCACGAACGGGAAGAAGTGATAGACCATCGTCGCCACGCCGATCGACGAATGTGCCATGCCGGCGAACAGCGCCACCCAGTTCAGCACCAGCAGTACGCCCGATCCCACCGCACCCCACAGCAATGCCCGATCCGACCAGAGTCCGCACAGATGGCCACGCGCCAAGCCCCATGCGATCAGGAACAATGCGCCGAACAGGCAGCGATAGAACACGGCGGTGACCGCGTCTTGCCCACTCTCGTGCACGAACACGCCGACCGAACCGATCAGCACTTCGCCCACCAACAGCTGTGCCAGCGCCGTGTGGCGGAGGCTGCGATCTTGCATTTGCATGAATTGATTTCCGAAGGGGTCAGGCGGGACGATCGCTGCGGGCGACGTGCGCCAGGCCATCGTCAACCTGTATATGGCCATCGAGGTAGTGCACGGTGGAGCCGGCGACATGCACCCGGCTCGCCTCCACCCGGCAATGCAGCTCGCCCGAGCGCGCCGAGGCCTGCATCGCCCGCAAACGCGACTTGCCGAGCCGCTCGGCCCAATAGGGCGCGAGCGCAGTGTGGATCGAGCCGGTCACAGGATCCTCGCTGCCGCCTTTGGATGGCCAGAAATACCGCGACACGAAGTCGTGTCGTTCGCCCGGCGCAGTGACGACCACGTCCCAGGGCGCGAGCGCCTTCAGTCGTCCCAGATCAGGCACCAGCTCGCGAATCTGCAGTTCGTCGGTGTATACCGCCACATAGGCCTGCGCGTTGCGCAACACCTCGACCGGCGCGTTCGACAAGCCATCCAGCAATGCGGGCGGCAGCGTATGCACTGGATGCGCCGGAAGCTGCGGCAAACTCATCTCGAAACCCTCGATATCCGCGCAATGCACGACCGGCAGCTCGCCCACCGCTGCGGTCCGCAGCGTGATCGGGAACGGTGCCCGCTGCTCGCGCGCGATCACGTGCGCGCTGGCCAGCGCCGCGTGTCCACAGAAGGCGATTTCGGTCAGCGGGGAGAACCAGCGGATCGCGAACGCCGTGTCGGACTCACGTACCAGGAACGCGGTCTCGGACAGGTTGTTCTGGTGGGCAACCGCTTGCATCGATTCGCGCGGCAGCCAATGCGGCAATTGCACCACGGCAGCGGGATTGCCGCCGAAGCGCTCGCGGGTGAATGCATTGACGATGCTGATCGGCAGTTTCATGGCAGACCTTGGCGAACTCGCCGACCCTGCGTCGGCAACGCCCAAGGTAGCGGTACCGACACCACCAATACAGAATCAGTTATCGTCTAAATCGACCAATACAGATTTAGACCATGCTGCTCTACGAATCGCTTGCCACCCAATTGCGGGCACAGATCAACGCCGGCGCGCTCGCCCCCGGCGAGCGGCTGCCTTCGATCCGCCGGCTGGCGCAGGCACACGCGGTCAGCCCGGCCACCGCCGTGCAAGCCTGCCTGCAACTGGAGCGCGAGGGCCTGGCGGTGGCGCGACCACGCTCGGGCTATTTCGTACGTAGCCAGGTCACGCCACTGCCACAGCCGCCCGCGCTCCGGCGGCGCGCGCCAGGGCCGGTGCGTAATCGCGAACTGTACGAATTCCTGGACATCTTCGCCCGACGCGACCTGCTGCCGCTGCATGCCGCCGTGCCAGCGCCAGCGCTGCTGCCAGAGCACGCCATGGCGGCGGCGTTGGCGCGCAGCTTGCGCCGTGACCGCAGCCAGGCGTTGAGCTATGCGCCGCCGCAAGGTCACGCACCGCTGCGGCAGCTGATTGCGCAGCGTTATGCCCAGCTCGCCACCACAGTGACGCCGGACGAAGTGGTAATCACCGCCGGAGCGATAGAGGCCATCAACCTGGCGCTGCGCGTGGTCACCCAGCCCGGCGACGTGGTGGTGGTGGAGATGCCCACCTACCACGGCATTTTGCAAGCGGTAGAGGCATTGCGATTGCAGGTGCTGGAGCTGCCCCGCTGCGCCACCGGCGGAACCCATCTCGATCGCCTGGAGCAGATGCTGCAGCAGCACCCGGTACGCGCTGCGGTATTGGTGCCCAACTTCCACAATCCGCTCGGCAGTGTGATGAGCGATGCCGACAAGCAGCGCTTGCTGGCGACGTGCGCCCAGCACGGCACGGTGGTGATCGAGGACGACATCTATGGCGACCTGGCGTGGTCGGGCCAACGCCCGTCCCCGCTGCGGCAATGGGACCACCATGGCAGCGTGATCACCTGCAGTTCGTTCTCCAAGACCTTGGCGCCCGGCCTGCGGGTCGGCTGGCTGCTGGGCGGCGAGTGGACCGATGCGCTGGTGCGCGCCAAGTATTGCTCCACCGTCGGCAATCCGGCACTGCCGCAACTGGCGCTGGCCGACTATCTGCAACGCCACGACCAGGAGCGCCATCTGCGCCGCTTGCGCCGGGCACTGGCCGACAATGCGCAACGCATGCGCGCGGCGATCGAACGGGACTGGCCGGAGGGCACCTGCGTCAACGATCCGCTCGGCGGGCTGTCGTTGTGGCTGCAACTGCCTCCCGGCGGAGACGGCACGGCACTGTTCCAGGCGGCGTTGGCCGCCGGCATCGGCATCGCACCAGGACAAGCGTTCTGTAGCCGTGGCGGCTACCGCGACCACCTGCGGCTGAGCTGTGGCCTGCCGTGGGACGCTTCGGTAAAGCAGGCCATGCGCCGACTGGGCGCGCTAGCGACGGCACAGGCCCTGTGAACGCAACTCGGCGTGGTCTTGTCCACCCGCAGCGGTTTACTCGCCGTGGCGGCGGCGTCGAGGACGGTCGAGTGCGCGGGACTGCGGCTGCGCTCCCGCCTCAGAAGCGTTCGCCGACCGGCAGGTAACGCCACGCACCCGACGGCATCGCGCCGCTCGGGCCCTTGCCCAGCGAGATCCGGCCTATGCGCAATCGACGGATCGACACTACCTCCAGGCCCACCTGCGCGCACATCGCGCGCAGCTGGCCTGGCTGCACGCCCTTGATCGCGAAGCGCAGCCGCGTTTCGTTCTGCCAGCTGACCTTGCATGGCAGCAACGCGCGGCCATCGAACTGCAGTCCATGGCCGAGCCGGAGCAGGCCATAGGGCGCGATCTCGCCGGCAACCTCGACGATGTACTCCTGCTCGATCTGCGCGGCATCCTCGGTCAGGCGGCGCAACACCCGGCCGTCCTGGCTCAGCACCAACAGGCCACTTGCCTCGGTATCCAGCGGCACCAGCGGCGTCAGTCGCTGGAAATGTCGCTGCAACAGGCGAACACGGGAGGCATCCTCGTCCCAACGGCTGGACGGTGTCACCAACGCACTGGCCGGTGCGTCGCCCTCGATCGCATCCAAGCCCACGGGCTTGTGCAGCAGCACGGTGGCCGGCTCCACCGCTTCCAGCCGCGCGTTGGGGTCGAGCTCGACCTGTTCGCTGGACACTGGGTGCTGCGGCGCTTCCACCACCTGCCCGTCGACCCGCACCCAGCCGTTCTTGATGTACTGCTCGGCTTCGGCGCGCGAGCAACCAAGCAACTCGACGACGCGGAGGGCAAGACGAACCGGAACGGACATGGGCACAGCCGAGAAGTAGGGGCACGCAGTGTAACGACCCCGGTGTCGCTGGCGTAAAGGCCGGCGCCGCTCAGCCCGGGGGCGGCAGGCCTGCCGGCGGCTCGATACCCTTGCCACGCAGACAGAGGTCCATCTTCGCGCGGTCGATCCGCTTGCCATCCGTAGCGCCGGGCGACGCACCCGGCGGGCGTTGAGGGCGCTGCCCCGGACCACGCTCGGGCAGGCTCACGCCCTGCTCGCCCGCGCAGGCCTGGAAAGCGGTGTCGAACGCCGGGTCGGGACGCTGCAGCGGCGGGCCCGGGGGCGGCGGC
>JAATFS010000311.1 GCA_015655035.1 Lysobacterales bacterium
CCGGAGCCGCTTGCGCGCCTGGCTGAAGGCTTCAGCTAGCAGGCGCGTGCCGTCGCACGTAGTGAGACGGCAACCGGCATCCTGGCGTGGTGAACGTTCTCGACAAACTCGCCATTCTCGCCGACGCCGCCAAGTACGATGCCTCGTGTGCATCCAGCGGCGCGGACAAGCGCCATTCGCTGGGCACCGGCGGCATCGGCAGCACCGAGGGCATGGGCATCTGCCACTCGTACACGCCGGATGGGCGCTGCGTGTCGTTGCTGAAGATCCTGCTGACCAATTTCTGCGTGTTCGACTGCGTCTACTGCGTCAACCGCGTGTCCAGCAACGTGCGGCGTGCGCGCTTCACTCCGGAGGAGGTGGTCACGCTGACGCTGGATTTCTACAAGCGCAACTACATCGAGGGGCTGTTCCTCTCCAGCGGCATCATCCGCAATTCCGATTACACGATGGAGCAACTGGTCGAGGTGGCGCGGCAGCTGCGTGAGGAACATCGCTTTGCCGGCTACATCCATCTCAAGACCATTCCCGATGCGGCGCCGGAATTGCTCGCCGCCGCTGGCCGTTATGCCGACCGCCTGAGCATCAATGTCGAGCTGCCCACCGAGCAGGGGCTGGCGCGCCTGGCGCCGGAAAAGAATGTCGGTGGCATCCGTGCGGCGATGGGCGAGTTGCGCTGGCGTATCGAGGAAGGCAAGCAGGCGCGCAAGGCGCAGAAGAAGCTCACGGCCAAGCCGCCACGGTTCGCTCCGGCGGGGCAGAGTACCCAGATGATCGTCGGTGCCGACGATGCGGACGATCGCAGCATCCTGCACACCAGCCAGAATCTCTATGGCAATTACCGTTTGCGGCGGGTGTATTACTCCGCGTTCAGTCCTATCCCCGATGCGTCGTCGGCATTGCCGCTGCAAGCGCCGCCGTTGCGGCGCGAGCATCGGTTGTATCAGGCCGATTGGCTGCTGCGTTTCTATGAGTTCAGTGTGGATGAGATTGCGCCGGCGCAGTCCGATGGCATGTTGGATCTGGAGGTGGACCCGAAGCTGGCGTGGGCACTGCGGCATCCGGAGCGGTTTCCGGTGGATCTGAACGCGGCGCCGCGCGAGATGTTGTTGCGGGTGCCAGGGTTGGGGACGCGTAATGCGGACCGGTTGTTGTTGTCGCGGCGGCATGGGCGGTTGCGGGTGGGGGATCTGGCGCGGTTGCGGTTGCCGATGAAGAAGGTGCTGCCGTTTGTGAGTGTGCTGGATCATCACCCGCGGCGGCGGTTGGATGATCCGCTGCGGTTGCGGGCGGAGTTGGCGCCTGCGCCTCGGCAGGGTGGGTTGTTTGATTGAGGTTTGGCTGGGTTTGGTCGGTGTTGCCTTTGCTGCATCTGCATCTGCATCCGCATCTGCAGGTGAAGGTGAAGGTGAAGGTGAAGGTGAAGGTGCAAGAGCAAGAGCAAGAGCAAGAGCTTTCGCGCCCGCAGGCGCGAGTCACTTTTGTCTTGCCAAAAGTAACCAAAAGCGCCTTCGCCCGACGCGTGCCGGTGCGATAAGGCCGCACCGGTCCCCTGCGCTCCTCGCCGACGACGGCACGGCGCCCAAACTCGCTAACGCTCAAACAGGGCGCCTCTTCGGCCGCCCTCGGCTGCGGTGCTCGGCTCGCTTTGAGGGCGAGTCAGATCAAAATCAATTGCAAGATCAAGATCAAGATCAAGATCAACGGCAACGGCAACGGCAACGGCAACGGCAACGGCAACGGCGGGGAATTTCTTCGGGTTTGTGGGGTGGGGATGTTCTGCGCTGAGGTGGTGCCAGGGTGGAGTCTCGAGGTCTGGCGGGGGCTGGCGCGGGCGGCCTGGTGTGCGCGGGTGGCGCCGGAGGCGTTGGTGTGGAATGGGGATGCGCAGGCGGGGCTGTTGCCGGGGCAGGCGGTGGATTCGATGCCGGCGGTGGTGCCGCCGCCGCGGGTGTCGCCTCAGTTCCTGCAGTTGGCCGGGGCGGTGTTGTGCCACCGCGATCCACAGCGGCATGCGTTGTTGTATCGGTTGTTGTGGCGGATCGCGTCGGGGGAGCGCGGGCTGTTGGAGCGCGCTACCGATGAGGACGTGCATCGGGCCCGGCAGTGGGAAAAGGCGGTGCGGCGGGATAGCCACAAGATGAAGGCGTTCGTGCGCTTTCGCGAGGTGCCCGGGCCGGTGGAGACGTTCGTCGCCTGGTTCGAGCCGGAGCACTGCATCGTCGATCGGGTCGCGCCTTTTTTTGCGCGTCGTTTCGCGGGCATGCGCTGGGCGATCCTGACACCCTATCGCAGTGTGCGCTGGGACGGGACGGCATTGGAGTTCGGGGCTGGGGCGCTGCGCTCGGAGGTGCCGGCCGATGATGCGCAGGAGGCGTTGTGGCGTACGTATTACACGCACATCTTCAATCCGGCGCGGTTGAATCCGACGATGATGCGGCAGGAGATGCCGCAGAAGTACTGGAAGAACCTGCCCGAGGCGCAACTGTTGCCTGGCCTGATCCGCGAGGCCGGCGAGCGGGTGCGCGACATGGCCGAGCGAGCGCCGGAGCCGGTACGGCGGCGGGTGCCGGCGGCACCAGCCGCGCCTGCGCCTGCGTCGCTGGATACGATCCAGGGGCTGCGCGCAGCCGCGCGCGATTGCCGTCTTTGCGAGCTGTGGCAGCCGGCGACGCAGACGGTGTTCGGCGAAGGCCCGGTGCCGGCGGCGGTGATGGTGGTCGGGGAACAGCCCGGCGACCAGGAGGACCTCAGTGGCCGCCCGTTCGTCGGTCCCGCCGGGCGCGTGTTCGAGCGCGCGCTGGCCGAGCTGGGGCTGGATCGCAATGCGCTCTATCTCACCAATGCGGTCAAGCATTTCCGCTTCGAGCAGCGCGGCAAGCGGCGGTTGCATCGCAATCCGGAACGCAGCCATGTGCAGGCCTGTCGCGGCTGGTTGCAGGGGGAGTTGGTGCTGGTGCGGCCGCGCATCGTGCTGTGCCTGGGTGCGACGGCGGCACAGACGCTGCTGGGCACCGGCTTCCGGCTGATGCAGATGCGTGGGCAGATACTGCCACTGGAAGACGGTACCCAGGTGCTGGCGACGGTACATCCGTCGTGGATTCTGCGGCGGCAGTCCGGGGAGTTGCAGGAACAGGCGTATCGCGACTTCGTGCACGATCTGCAGCCGCTACGGGCGTTGATCGCCACACAATAGTTGGGTGCATGGGCGGTTGTGGCCGTTTGCGTGTTCGTCGGATGCATTGCCGCTTGCGATGTCAACGGTCGCCGGATGCGCGCCGTGGCCGCAGCGAGGGGCACGCTGAACCGCAGTTGCCGGTGGGCGGTTTCCTCAGGGGCGACAAACAGGTATGTTTTCTGCTGACGCTGCCGACAGGTGGCGATTTTCGCTGACGCGATTCCGTGGCAGCTCGTCCATTCTGGGTTTGGCATGCATTCGATCGACGTAGTTCTGGCGATGCTGCTGGCAGTGGCTGCCAGTGGCTATCTGATCCGCATCATTCCGTTCTCGTTGCCGTTGCCACTGGTGCAGATCGCATTGGGCGCAGTGATCGCCGGGGTATTCGACAAGGGTCACGAGCTGGAACCAGAGCTGTTCTTCCTGTTGTTCCTGCCGCCGCTGTTGTTCCTGGATGGCTGGCGCATTCCCAAGCAAGGCCTGTTCCGCGACAAGGGCGCGATCCTGGAGCTGGCGCTGGGGCTGGTGATATTCACCGTGATTGGCGCCGGTTTCCTGATCCACTGGATGATCCCGGCGATGCCGTTGGCAGTGGCCTTCGCGCTGGCGGCGATCATCTCGCCCACCGACCCGGTGGCGGTTTCGTCGATCGCCTCCAAGGTGCCGATTCCCAAGCGGTTGATGCACATCCTGGAAGGCGAGTCATTGCTCAACGATGCGTCGGGCCTGGTGTGCTTCCAGTTCGCGGTGGCGGCGGTGTTGACCGGCACGTTCTCGGTGGCGACCGCGTCGCTGACCTTCCTGTGGGTGGCGCTGGCCGGGCTGGCCGTTGGCGTGGCCACCACGTTCGGGCTCAGCCGGATTCAGGGCTGGATCTGGCGTCACTTCGGCGAAGAGCCGGGATCGGCCATCCTGGTCAATCTGCTGACGCCCTTTGCGGCCTATCTGCTGGCCGAGGTGATGCATGCCTCCGGCATCCTGGCGGCGGTGGCGGCCGGCATCACCATGAGCTACGTCGAGCTCAGCGGTGCGGCGCCGGGGATCATGCGGGTGCAGCGTTCGGCGGTATGGGACACCGTGCAGTTCACCTTCAACGGCATCATCTTCGTGCTGCTGGGCGAGCAGTTGCCGGGCATCCTCGAGGGTGCGGTGCACAGCGTGCAGGAAGCCGGTCATCTGAACCCGTGGTGGCTGGTGGTGTACGTGCTGGTGATCAGCGCCACGCTGGCGGCGTTGCGTTTCATCTGGGTGTGGCTGTCGCTGCGCTGGAACATCATCAAGGCGCAGCGGCGCGGCGAGCAGCACCTGAGCCCGCCGTGGCGGATCATCGTGGCCACGTCGCTGGCGGGCGTGCGCGGCACCATCACCCTGGCCGGCGTGCTGACGCTGCCGCTGGCGATGAACGACGGCACGCCGTTCCCGGCACGGCAACTGGCGATCTTCCTGGCGGCCTCGGTCATCCTGGTATCGCTGGTGACCGCCAGCATCGCGCTGCCGCGTTTGCTCAAGGGCCTGGAGTTCCCCGAGGAATCCGACGTGCAGCAGGAAGAGGACCTGGCGCGCAAGGCATCGGCGCAGGCGGCACTGGAGGCAGTGGAAAAGCTACGCCAGAAGCTGGTCGAGGATGTCGCCAACGTCGAGCGCTACAACGAAGCCGCCAACCGGGTAAGCCAGCTGTACCAGCGCAAGCTGGGAGCCACCGACCTGGCCGAGACCAATCCGGAAGAGGCGCGTGCATTCGAACAGGCGACGCGGCAGTTCCGCAACGCCGGCTTGCAGGCCGAGCGCAACGAGCTGTTCAAGCTGGCTCGGCACCGGCTGATCTCCGACGAGCTGTCGCGGCGGCTGGTGCGCAACCTGGACCTGATCGAGGCGCGGCAACGCAGCTGAGATGGCCGTGCGCCTCAGGACTTGCCGGGGCGCAGCCGGTAGAACAGATTCGGCTCGCTGACCACATACAGGTTGCCCTGGTCGTCCAGGGTCACCCCTTCGGGTTGTGGCATCGGTAGCGACCAGCGCTCGCTGGACAGGCTGCGCCAGCTCACCGGGGTGCCGTCGAGCGTGAGCTCCGCCAGCAATTGCGATTCGTCGCTGAGCAGCAGCAGGTGACGGTGCCTGGCATCGAATTCCAGGCTGGACAGGTCGGTGGCGAAGGGCAGGCGGCGCAGCCACGCGCTGAGATCGCGCTGATGTACCGGGCCACCAGCGGCGATGCCTTGAAGTTGGTACAGGCCGGCGGGGGCGCGTTCCTTGCTGATGTACAAGGTGTCGCTGCTGCGGTCGTAGGCCATCCCTTCGGGGCCGTTGTTGCCGGCATCGGCCATCGTCAACGGCACCACGCGCGATTGCGTCGTATCGATCGGGCCATCGCGGGCGGGCAACGTCGCCACGATCACCGATCGCCTGCCTTCTTGCAGCAACGCAACGCGATCGCCGCCCAACCAGGCGATTGCCTCGACATCCGATGCGCCCCGCAGGCGATGCCGGCGCAGCACCTGGCCGTCGCGGTCCAGTACCAGCACGGTGGAGGGGCGGTTGAGCACCGCCAGCAGATGGCCGTGGTCGCTATCGAACGCCAGCCCGGACAGGTTGTCGTCCACACCTTGCAGCCGGACGCCTTCCAGATCGAAGCGGTAGCCGGGCAGCCACAGGCTGGCGCCTTGCCAGCGCGGCTGGTTCCAGGCCACGTCCGGCTGGGCGCCGCTGCTCCAGCGCAGCGCACGGTTATCCAGATGGAAGAACCGCACGGCCACATAGGCCAGGCCAAGCGCCGCGACCAACGCCACGAGGAGGATCGATCCCCAATACCACCACCGCTTGCGCACCCGGTCGCTCCCGTTGCCGTTACTTGGTTTCGAGGAAATAGGGCACGACGTCGCCCTTGATCTTCATCGTCATCGGGTTGCCACGGCGGTCGCGCGCCTTGCCGACCTGCACCTTGATCCAGCCTTCGCTGACCGAGTATTCCTCGACGTTGTCGCGCTCCACGCCATTGAAGCGCACGCCTACGCCGCGCTCCAGCGCTTCGGCGTCGTGGAACGGGCTTTGCGGATTGATGGCGAGGTGATCGGGGGGCGTCTGGCTCATTCGAATGCGGGCATGAGGGCCGGGATGGCCGTCTTCAGCCATACAGGATAAAGCGCTGCGCCAGGATGACCAGTGCTGGCTCGCCGCCACGTGCCGGCAGGGCCGGGAGTTCGACGACCTCACGCCTGCCGATTAGGCGTCCTTTCACGCGATGGGCGCTTGTTTCCTCCACGCCAACCCCCACACTGCGCTTCATTCCCGACTTTCCGATGCCGCCGCCATGCCCGACAACAGTGCCGATTACGAAGACGAAGAGGGCCTGATCTCCGATTTCGACGACGTCGACGACCATCCTGCGCGGGTGTGGAACCTGCTGCTGCTGATCAATCCCGGCGACGAGGAGACCGCGCTGCGGCAATTCGATGCCTGGCGCGAGGCGATGGGCGGCGAGGAGGGCGACAGCAGCGACGAACGCTGGTTGCTGGCGCTGCGCGACGTGATCGACTGGACCTCCGGATTCCAGGTGGCCGAGGACGATCCGGAAGCGTTGGTCACCGCGATCGGCGAGCTGGCCGCGCGCTGGAACCTGCGCATCGACTGGGGCGGCGACCTGGACGACGAAGAATTCGCCGAGGCGATGGAGGTGCCGGACCTGTTGTCGGTGGCCTACGACCGCCTGCGCGAACACGGCTATTCGCTATGGAACTGGAATACCGGCGGCGAAGGCCTTGCCGGCTGGGTCGCGCTCAGCCGCGACGATGAAGCGATGATGGCGTTGACCTCGTTGCTGGGTGTGGAAGTGCGGCCCGGCAACGACGCGTTCTGATGCCGGTCGGGAGGCGCGTTCGCCGCGTCGCCCACTCCCGGATCAATCCGCCACCACGCGCGCCTGCAACCGCGCATTGGCGATCAAGCGTTTAAGCAGGTCGCGGTCGGTGTGGCGCGAGATCGGCACTACGCCGAGCCGGATCGCCTCTTCACGCAAGGCCGCCGGCACGTCGTAGTGCGCGCCGCTGGCCTTGTTCTGGAACGCGCGCCGGGGAATGCCCAGGCGCGCGGCCATCGCATGCAGCTCGTCCAAGGTGTCGGCGAGCAGGTGCGCCCAGCGCTGGCCGCGCCAGGAATGCACGGCATCGTCGACATAGACCGCCATGGCGGCGGTTCAGTCCTTGTTGCGCTCGGCGTCGTCGGGCGCGGCGGCTTCGGCCTGGTCCGGCGCCGGTCCGGAGGCTTCGTCGCTGCTCTCGTCAGCGCTTTCCTCGCCGTCTTCGCCATCCTCGACGCCTTCGAACTCGGACACCAGCGCCGTCAGGTATTCCTCGGCGGTCTTGCCTTCATCGGCAGCCAGGTCGTCGATCATCTGTTGCAGCTGCGCCGAGTATTCCAGGGTGACGGTGTTGCCTTCCTTCTCCTGGACATTGGCCAGGTGCTTGAGCATGGCGAGCATCGGCACCGGATTGTCGGCATTGCCCATGGTCTGGCCGCCGATGGCGAGCAGCCACTCGCCGCCGGCCTGCTGGCCGATCGCGGCGACGACGCGGCCGTCGGCATCCTGCAACACGGCATGGTTGGCGACCGGGTTTTCGCGGTTCAGGCGGGCAATCGGGCGCTTGGGCTGGTGCTTTTTGCGCTGGTCGCGCTTGGCTTTGGAATTGCGGGACACGGTGATCTCGGCAAAAGGAATGGCCGGCCATTCTACGCGGGACGGTCCGGCTGCCGATCAAGCCGGCCGCCTTCGGCCCCGGCGGGCTCAGTCGCCGGCCGCTGCCGTGCTGCCAGTGGCCAGCGCTGCCGCTGTTTCGGCCGCGTGCGCCAGGGTGACGGCGGCGCGGACCTGCGCCGACGTCGAAACCGGCGGCGCCTTGGCCGCGCGCGGCGGCACGGGTTCCGCACTCAGGTCCGGCACCTGGGTCTCGGCCGCAGCTAGCGGCTTGCCCCATGCGACGGCCGGCGCGATGGGCGCCAGCGTATGGGCCTCGGCCGCTTGCGTCATCACCACGATGCTGATGCGGCGGTTGATCGGATTCTGCGAGTCGACCTTGTCGAACAGCACCGACGATGACAGTCCCACCACCCGCGTGACCTTGGTGTCGGCCATTCCGCCGGTGATCAGGGCGCGCCGTGCTGCGTTGGCGCGGTCGGCGCTCAGTTCCCAGTTGGTGTAGCCGGCATCATTGCTGTAGGCGGTGGTATCGGTGTGCCCGGTGATGCTGATGTGGTTGGGGACCTGGTTGATGAAGGGCGCCAGCTCACGGAGGATCGCCAGGGTGTAGTCCTTCAGGTGAGCGCTGCCCTGGTCGAACATCGGGCGGTTCTGCTTGTCCACGATCTGGATGCGCAGGCCGTCCGGCATCAGATCGAGCAATAACTGGTCCTTGAACGGCTCAAGTGCCTGGCTCTTGTCGATGGCCTCCTTGAGCGACTGCATCAGCGTTTCGAGGCGGCGCTTTTCCTTCATATCGCTTTTGCGGTCGGCATCGGCTGCGTCCTGGCGCTTGCGGCCGAAGGGATCGTCGTTGCTGCCCCGGGGAATGTCCATCGTTCCGCCGAGCTTGATCATCGAATTGCTGGCCCCGCCCGGGCCGTTCATGCCGGACGATGGCGCGGTCGAGAGGCCTTTCAGCGCGCTGGGATTGCGGAAATATTCGGAGATCGCCGCGCGCTGCTCCTTGGTCGTGGCCGATACCAGCCACATCACCATAAAAAACGCCATCAGCGCGGTCACGAAGTCGGCATACGCCACCTTCCAGGCGCCGCCATGGTGACCGCCGCCCTGCATCTTCTTCACTCGCCGGATGACGACGGTGGATTTGGCCTCGGCCACGCGCGCGTTCCTACTTGATCGTCTTCAGGTGCTGCTCGAATTCCGAGAATCCAGGGCGCACGTTCGATGGCAGCGTCTTGCGCGCGAATTCCAG
>JAATFS010000404.1 GCA_015655035.1 Lysobacterales bacterium
TGCAGCGCCAGGACGTGCCACAGGAACGGCGTTGCTCATACTTTTGCGATCCCGAAACGCTGGCACCGCTGCGTTCGCAGATCGAGACCAGTGCACGCGAGCTGGGCTGCGACGTGCTGTATTCGGCCGATCGCTATCTCGACATCCTGCCGCCGGATATCGACAAGGGACGCACCCTGGGGGCGCTGGCACGGCATCTCGAACTGCCGCGCGAACGCATCCTGGTCGCCGGCGACACGCTAAACGACCTGTCGATGTACGTGGCCGGTTTTCGCGGCGTATGCGTGGGCGACTCCGAGCCCGCGCTGACCCAGGCCACCGGCGCGCTGGCCGATACCTATCACGCGCAGGCGCCGGGCTGCGGCGGCATCCTGGAGGCGATCTCGCATTTCGGCCTGCTCGAGCGCGACGATCCCTACATGCCGGTCGCGCAGGTCCCGCGCAAGGGCGGCGCCGACCTGGTGATGGTCTACCACCGCCTGCCCTACGAAGAAGTGCTCGAGGACGGCAAGCTGGTCCGGCGCCAGCCAAAATCCCCCAACGGCATCATTCCGTCACTGCTGAGTTTCTTCCAGGGGGGCCAGAAGGGCTCCTGGGTGGCCTGGAGCATCGACGATCCCAAGCGCGGCCCGTTCCAGACCCATACCGAGGTCGACACCGTGCACTACCCCACCCTGACCGCCGCGCGGGTGCCGCTGTCCAAGCAGGAGGTGGACATCTTCTACAAGCGCTTTTCAAAGGAGGCGTTCTGGCCGATGCTGCATGTGTTCTGGGAACGGGCGCGCTTCCGCGAGGACGACTGGCAGGTGTTCCTGAAGGTCAACCGCAAGTTCGCCGAGGCCACCTCCGCCGAAGCCGCGCATGGCGCCACCGTCTGGATCCACGACTACAACCTGTGGATGGTGCCGGCCTACCTGCGCGAGCTGCGCCCAGACCTGAAGATCGCGTTCTTCCATCACACCTATTTCCCCTCGGCCGACGTGTTCAACGTGGTGCCGTGGCGGCGCGAGATCATCGGCAGCCTGCTCAGCTGCGACTACGTCGGCTTCCATATTCCACGCCAGGTGGAGAACTTCGTCGACGTAGTGCGCGGGGCGATGCCGGTAGAACGGCTGACCTACGAGAACTGCGCGCCGCGCTTCCTCACCTACGGCTGTGCGGTGGGCCTGGACACGATGACCACGCGGCTGCGCGTGGGTGATCGCGAGGTCGCATTGGGCGCCCACCCGGTGGGCACCGATCTTCGCCGCATTCGCGACACCCTGGGCCGCGCCGACGTGCGCAACGACATCTTCAAGCTGCGCCGCGAGATCGGCGCACGCAAGCTGGTGCTGTCGATCGAGCGGCTGGACTACACCAAGGGCACGCTGGCCAAGCTGGAGGCCTTCGAGCGCTTGCTCGAACAGCAGCCGCAATTGCAGGGCAAGGTGACGTTGCTGATGGTGTGCGTGCCGGCGGCGCGCGAGATGACGATCTATCGCACCTTGCAGAACCAGATCGAGCAGGCAGTGGGCCGCATCAACGGCCGCTTCTCGCGCCTGGACTGGACGCCTGTGCGCTTCTTCGCACAGGCGCTGCCGTTCCACGAAGTGGTGGCGCATTACGCCGCCGCGCAGGTGATGTGGATCACGCCGCTGCGCGATGGGCTGAATCTGGTGGCCAAGGAGTTCGTTGCTACTCAGGGCATCGAGGGCGGCAACGGCGTATTGGTGCTGAGCGAGTTCGCCGGTGCGGCGGCGGAGCTGAAAGGCGCGGTACTGACCAACCCGCATGACCAGGCCGACCTCACCGCCGGGCTGCTACAAGCCTTGTCGATGCCCGACGAAGAGGCCGCCGGACGCCTGCGCCAGCTGTATGGCATCGTCGATTACTACGATGTCGACCGCTGGGGTCGGGACTTCCTCGCGGCGGTGGCCGATGCCGGCAGCAGCGTGCCTGCGGCGGCCTGACAACCGCAGGCATACCGGAAGCCATGCCCGATGCCGCGCTCCCCGCGCGGTCATCGGCATGCAACCAGACTGGTACAGGATCACGGGTCTACCCGACTCTCGTGATTCCATGGCCTCCTCCTCCACGCGCATTCCGTTGCGGCACGGTCACGGCCGTGCCGCGCTCGCGTTCCTGTTGCTGCCCGCCGCCGTACACGCCCGGGCATCGGCTGCCGACGCCGGTCCCGACGTCACCGCCGGGGAACAGCTCTCGACCCTGGACCAGGTCCAGGTGGTTGGCCAGGCCACCACCTTCTCCAAGACCACTGTCAGCAAGGAAA
>JAATFS010000155.1 GCA_015655035.1 Lysobacterales bacterium
CCAGGCCCCAGGCGCCGAGCGTGGGCGATTCCCAGTTGTCCTCGACGAAGCGCAGGTCATGCACCAGCGGATCGATGCCCAGCGCCTTCAGCGAGTCCAGATACAGCGCCTGGATGTTGTCCGGGCTGGGCTTCATCGCCACCTGGTACTGGTAGTAGCGTTGCAGGCGGTTGGGATTCTCGCCATAGCGGCCATCGGTGGGGCGGCGCGACGGCTGCACGTAGGCCGCATTCCACGACTCCGGCCCCAGCGCGCGCAGGAACGTGGCCGGGTGGAACGTACCCGCCCCCACTTCCAGGTCCAGCGGCTGGATCAGCACGCAGCCTTGATCGGCCCAGTACTGGTTGAGGGTCTGGATCAGGCCCTGGAAAGTGATCGGAACGCGCCGGGAGTCGGACATGCAGCAGGAGGCCGTACGTAAGGGGTCCGCTAGTATACCGGCCGATCCACGGGGCTTTCCGCAGCGGCGACGGCAATCCGGAAACCCTGCGCCGCGTCCGGTAACGGGCATTGCACCGGATCGGGCGCCGATGCCCCGGCGTAGTTCCGCCCAGCCGCCGAGGCCCCCTGGAGGGCGTCGATCGCACCGGTTCGCCGCCCGTTCAACACCGATCTGGCTAAAGTGGGCCCAGGTCTGACTACAATCGAGGCAAGTCCTGCAGGTTCTGCCCCCACGGAATGATGTCCCCGCCTTTCCTTATTCTTGAAACCGGACAGCCGGTCCCGGCGATGAAACGCTACGGGCGCTTCCCGCACTGGATCCGCGTGGCCGCCGGCCTGTCCGAGCGTGAAACGGTCGTGGTGAACGTCGAAGCCGGCGAGCCATTGCCAGCGCGTGCCGGCTTTGCCGGGATCATCGTCAGTGGCTCGGCTGCCTTCGTTACCGACCACGCCGACTGGAGCGAGCGCAGCGCCGATTGGCTGCGCGCGGCTGCCCATGACGGCATGCCGCTGCTGGGCATCTGCTACGGCCACCAGTTGCTGGCGCATGCGCTCGGCGGCGAGGTCGGCTACAACCCGGCCGGACGCGAATCCGGCACGATCCAGTTGGAGTTGCATCCCCCGGCGTTCGAGGACCCCTTGTTCGCCGGCCTGCCCGCACAGTTCCCCGCACACGCCACCCATCTGCAAACGGTGATGCGCGCGCCCGACGGTGCCACGGTGCTGGCGCGTTCGGTGCAGGACCAGTGCCATGCCTTCCGCTGGGGCGAGGCCGCCTGGGGTGTGCAGTTCCATCCCGAGTTCGCCACCCACCATATTCGCGGCTACGTGAATGCCCGCGCCGACTGCCTGGCACGCCATGGCCGCTGCGCCCGGACCGTGGCGCGCGAAGTCACCGCCGCGCCGCTGGCACGGCAATTGCTGCGACGTTTCGTCCGCCATGCACGCGGCGTGCAGCCGGCAGCCGGGAAGCGAACCGCAGATCGGGAAAAGCGGTGATAATCCTTGCGTGCCGGATGGTCCGGCGCGCAATCAATCCGGAATGGGAATGAGCGAAATTCGCAAGGTGCCGGCATCCGCCGGCGCAGAATGGCTGTTGACCGGTTTCTCCCTGCTCAAGCGCGCGCCGCTGGCGCTGGGTTCGTTAGGCATGGCCTGGGGCCTGGTGGCATCGCTGGTGCTGTCGGTGTCGATGCTGGTGCCGGCACTGGGCACGTTGGTGCAACTGCTGTTGCTGCTGGCCGGCCCGATCTTCATCGGCGGGCTGCTGTGGGCGATCCGCGAGGTCGACGAGGGCCGGGCGGCCAAGCCATCGCACCTGTTGCACGGGTTGCAGGAAGGCCGCGCGCCGCATCTGTTGATGTCGCTGTTGCCGCAACTGGTGGCCGGCCTGCTGCTGGGCGCGCTGCTGCTGATCATGATCGGCACCAGCGGGCTGCAGCAGTTGTCCGAAGTGATGATCAAGATCAACGAAATCAGCAGCTCCGGCGCGCAACCGGACCCGGCGCAGATCGAGCAGCTGGCCGCCAGCCTGCCGGCCGGCCGCATCCTGCTGTGGCTGTTGCTGCTGTTCGTGACCTTCGCCGCACTGACGCTGGCGTTGTTCGTGATGCCGCCGCAGGTGATGTTCGACCGCGCCAGCGGCACCCACGCGCTGCGCGAAAGCCTGCGCGCCAGCCTGCGTAATCTTCCGGCGATGCTGGTGTTCTTCGTGCTCGCCTTCATCGCCATCTTCGCGATCTACTTCGCGGTGATGATCGTGGCACTGGTGGTGGGTCTGGTCGCCGGCCAGGCGGTGGCGGTATGGCTGGCGCAGTTGCTGCTGATGGCGGTGATGATGCCGGTGTTCGCCGGCGCGGTGTACGCAGCGTGGAAGCAGATGTTCGGCCACGCCACGACCGCCGCACCGACGACGACGACGCCACGCAGCGACGTGTTCGTGGCTTGATCGCCACGGCCCGGTAATCGGCCCGGCAATCGGCAAGGATCGTCACCGGACGCAGGTCCGGTGCGGTTGTTTCGGCGTTACCCCCGCATTGCCGCTCCAGAGCGCTCGCACGCAGGCCTGGTCCGGTGGCAGTGCGCTACTCGCCGGTATCGGCCTTCGGGTCGGGCTTGGGCGCAACCGCGCGCGCGGCGAGGATGCCCAGTTCGTAAAGCAGGCACATCGGAATCGCCAGCAACAGCTGCGAGACCACGTCCGGCGGGGTCAACACCGCCGCCAGCACGAAGATCCCCACCACCGCATAGCCGCGCCCCTCGCGTAACTGCTCGGGCGTCACCCAGCCCAGCAGCACCAGGATCACCAGCGCCACCGGCAGCTCGAAGCTGGAACCGAAGGCGAAGAAGATCACCAGCACGAAGTCCAGGTAGGAGCCGGCATCCGGGGTGATCGCGATCACGTCCGGCTTGAACGTGGTCAGGAAGTGGAATACCGCCGGCAACACCAGGAAATAGGCGAACGCGCAGCCGATATAGAACAGCGCCACCGCCGAGGCCAGCAACGGGAATGCGAGCTTTTTCTCGCGTTGGTACAGGCCCGGCGCGACGAACGCCCAGGCCTGGTACAGCAGCCATGGCACCGCGATGAACACGGCGACGAAGAAGGTCAGCTTGAGCGGTGCGAAGAAGGCGCCGGCCGGGTTCATCGCGATCATCGTCTGGCCGGCGGGCAGGCGCTCGATCAGCGGCTGCGCCAACCACGAATAGATCGGACGCGAGAACGGCAGCAATCCCAGCAACACCACGCCCAGCCCGATCAGCGCGCGCACCAGACGCGCACGCAGCTCGATCAGGTGATCGATGAGGCTGCTTTCGGCCTGGCCATCGTCGAACAGGCTCATGGCCGTGGCTCCCGCGCATCGGTCGAAGCCGGGGCGGCGTCATCGCCCGGCGCGCCCTGCACTGCCGGTGCGTGGGTGGTGGTAGCGGTGTCTACGTCCGTGCGGATATCGATGTCGCGCCCGACTTCGTCGTGCAGCGAACGCGCTTCGTCGTGCAATTGGCCCTGGCTATCGCGCAGCTGCGACTCGGCCTGGCGCAACGAGGACTGCACGTCCTGCAAGCTGCGCTTGAGTTCCTCGGCCTCGAGCTCGCGCTCCAGTTCCTGCTTCACCGA
>JAATFS010000439.1 GCA_015655035.1 Lysobacterales bacterium
AGCGACTGCGGCGCGTCGGCGCGGTTGATCAGGAACACGCGCGGCTTGGCCTGGCGGGCGACATCGGCCACGTTCTTCTTCGGGATCGCGGTGGAGGGCGCCTGCCAGTCGCCGAACGCGGCGTCCAGCTGCGGGATGATCTGCGCCAACGTGGTGTCGCCGGCGACCAGGATGCGGACGTTGTCCGGACGCAGCCAGGCGTCGTGGAAGCCGCTGAGGTCGGTGGCCGACAGGCTCTTGATCGCGCTTTCGGTGCCGCTGCCGGTGAACGGGATGCCATACGCATGGCTGGTGCCGAACAACAGCGGCGGCAGCGTGCGCAGTGCCAGTCCCATCGGCTGGGTTTTCTCCTGGGCGATGCCGGCCAACCACTGGCCACGGACGCGTTCGATGTCCTCGGACTTGAACGCCGGGTTGCGCACGATGTCGGAGAACAATTGCAGCGACGGCTGCAACTGGTCGTTGAGGGCGTTGAGCGAAGCGCTGCAATTGTCCAGGGAGCAGTCAACGCCGGTGATGGCACCCAGACGCTGGCGGCGCTGTGCCACCTCCACCGAGTCCAGGCTGCGGGTGCTCTCGTTCATCAGCGCGGCGGTGAAGCTGGCAGTGCCGAGCTTGTGGCCCTGGTCGGCGGCGTAGCCGGCATTGAACAGCAGCTCGACCTGGGTGACCGGGATGGTATGGCGCTCGGCCAGGATCACCTCGATCCCGTTCTTCAGCTTGCCCCGCTGCAACGATGGGAAGCTGAGGTCGGGGAACTGCGAGGTCTCCGGCACGCCGGCACTGCGATCGACCTGGCTCTTGGCGACGCTGTATTTGGCCGGGGCCGGCAGCGTCGGCGCAGGCTTGCCCGGCGCGGCCGGCAGCGGCTTGATCGCCTTGTCCTCGGCCACCGGGTCGAAGCCGGCGGCGGCCGGCAGCACCGTCAACAGGTAGTCGCCCTTGCCGAACCAGGTATTGGAGGCTTGCTTGACGCTGGCCACGGTAGCGGCCTGGCCACGCTGCAAGTCCTGCTTGTAGGCGCCGGGATCCTTGCGGTAGACCTGGCCCTCGGCCAGGATCACGGCCTTGCCGCCGAAGCCGCCGACCTTTTCCAGGCCGCGCACGAAGCCGGCGCGATAGGTCACCTGCGCGCGTTGCAGTTCGTCGGCGGTAGGGCCTTCGGCGAGGAATTTCTTCAGTTCGTCGGCGATCGCGGCCTCGACCTTGGCCGGGTCCACGCCTTCCTTCACGTCGGCCTGGATCTGCAACTGGCTGGCCAGCGCGAACGGCTGGATGCTGGCGGAGACATCGTCGACCAGCTTGTCCTGGTACACCAGGCGCTGATACAGCCGCGAGGTCTTGCCGCCGCCGAGCACGGTGGTGGCCAGGTCGAGCTGGATCGCATCGTCGGTGCCCAGCTGCGGCGCCACCCAGGTGCGATAGATGCGCGGCTGCGAAACGTGGTCGTGCTGTACGCCGCGAGTCTGCTGCGGCAACGCGGTGATCCATGGCTGCTGGCGCGGCACCGGCTTGCCGGCGGGGATGTCGCCGAAGTACTGCTCGGCCTTGGCGCGCGCTTGCGCCACGGTGATGTCGCCGGCCAGTACCAGGGTGGTGTTGGCAGCGCCATAGTTGTCGTGGAACCACTGCTTGACGTCGTCCAGCGAGGCGGCGTCCAGGTCTTCCATCGAGCCGATGGTGTCGTGCTGGTACGGATGGTTGGCCGGGAACAGGTTGGACAGGATGTTCTGGTCCACGCGGCCGTAGGGACGGTTTTCGCCCTGGCGCTTCTCGTTCTGTACTACGCCGCGCTGGGTATCCAGTTCGCCCTGGCCGATCGCGCCGAGCAGGTGGCCCATGCGGTCCGATTCCATCCACAGCGCGGTGTCCAGCGCGGTGGTCGGCACGGTCTCGAAGTAGTTGGTGCGGTCGAACCAGGTGGTGCCGTTCATGTCGGTGGCGCCGACTTTCTCGAACGGCTGGAAATAGGTGCCTTTGCGATTCTCCGAACCGGAGAACATCAGGTGCTCGAACAGATGCGCAAAGCCGGTCTTGCCGGCCGGCTCGTCGCCCGAGCCGATGTGGTACCAGATGCTGACCGCGACCACGGGCGCCTTGTGGTCCTCGTGCACCACCACGGTCAAGCCATTGGCCAGGGTGAAGCGGCTGTACGCGATATCGGGGATGCCCTGGCTTGCCGCGGCCTTGGACAAGGTGGCCGGTGCAGCTTCTGCCAGGGGCAGGAGGCTGCCGGTGCCAACGCCGAGAATGCCGGCGATCAACAGGGACAACGGACGCAGCATGGAGTCACTCCTTGGACGGGATAGTCGACCGAGGTTAGTGGCTGCGCGTAGGGGCCGCAAATGGCTTTCGGCACAGGCGGCCGTCACTGGCGAGTGATGGCCATGCGCCGCCGGCTGGCGGAGGCGCACGGCGCGGGCCGCGTCAGGCCGCGGCGGGTGCGTACACCGATTCCTGCGCCAATGAGGCTCGCGCCTCGTTGCGGTG
>JAATFS010000440.1 GCA_015655035.1 Lysobacterales bacterium
AGGAAGTGGAAGGCGCGAACGACCCGTGGCAGCTGGCGCAGCTGGAGCGTGCATGGCAACTGCGGGCCGCCCGTGCGCTGTGCGTGCAGGGCGCGCGCCTGGCCGATCCGGCGCGGCTGGATCAGCGCGGCACGGTCAGCGTGGGACGCGACGTACAGATCGATGTGGACGTGGTGCTGGAGGGCGAGGTCGCGCTGGCCGACGGGGTGACGATCGGCCCGTTCGTGCGGCTGAAGAACGTCAAGCTGGGACCGGGCACGGTGGTGCGCGCGCACTGCGATCTTGAAGGCGTGGTGACCGAAGGCGCGGTACAGATCGGCCCGTTCGCGCGCCTGCGTCCGGGCACGGTGCTGGCCGATGGCGTGCATATCGGCAACTTCGTCGAAACCAAGAACGCGGTGCTGGGCGTGGGCAGCAAGGCCAACCACCTGACCTACCTGGGCGACACCACCATCGGCAGCCGCACCAACATCGGCGCCGGTACCATCACCTGCAACTACGATGGCGTGAACAAGTCCACGACCACCATTGGCGACAACGTATTCGTCGGAAGCAATTCCTCGCTGGTGGCACCAGTGAGCATCGGCGACGGCGCCACCCTGGGGGCCGGCTCGGTGATTACGCGCGATGCGCCGGCCGACAAGCTGACCCTGGCGCGGGCGCGTCAGACCACCCTCGAAGATTGGCAGCGGCCGCTCAAGAAGGGTTGAGTGGCGTGCCGGGCGGACAGCGCTGTCCGTGTCCGGGCAGTGGGCGTCCGTAGCTGGACAAATGCGCTGGCGTGATGGTTCCAAGTCACTGATTCCTGAAATTTATTTCAAATGTCGAAGCTGGCACGCGATGTGCTTTCCCGTCGGGGTGTGTATTTCCCTCGATAGGTGAGTCCGTGGCGTTCGAACTACTGTCTGGCTGGTGTTTCCCCTGGTACAGGGAGCGCGTCTGATGGCGTCGGTGCGTTACTCGGCGGCCCGCAAGGCCGAAGCCTTGCACCAGGTCGGCGCGATGCAGGACCGGGGTTATTCGCGGCGCAATGCGGTGCTGGCGGTAGCGGCGCAGTTGGGATGCTGCACCGAGACTCTCAACGCTTGGCTGCGGCGGGATGCGGTGCACCAGCGCAGCCGTGGAATGGGACAGGCTACGCGCCTGCGCCAGCTCGAGCGCGAGGTGGATGAACTGCTGCGGGCAAACGCGCTGCTGCGCGCCGAACTGGAACAGTTGCAGCGCTGGGCGCGCAGTGGCGACGGCCTCGGCGCGCGCTCGCCTGCGGCGGAACCGGATGCCGCTTTCACGCGGACGGCAGGTGCAAGGTGACACACCGGCCGCCGCCGTTACGGAGTGGCAGGGGCGGCAGCGATCAGCGCCTGGATTTTCGCGGTCAATCCGGGTGTGGTGGGGGTGTACACCATCATGGTCAGGTCGGACCGGCCCTCGACGGAGAAGGTGGAAAACTCCAGTTCGATCAGGCCGAACGCGGGATGGCGCAGGCGCTTTAGACCGTCGCCATTGCTGGTGATGTCGTTGCTGCGCCACAGGCGTTCGAATTCGCTGCTGCTTCGGCACAGCGCATCGACCAGCTCGGTGATCTCGCTATTTGCGCCGGCACGGGCGGCATCGGCGCGGAAGGTCGCCACCACGAATCTGGCCACGCTCAGCCAGTCTTCCTGCACCGCCTGGACGCGCTCATTGGAAAACATCAGGCGCAGGATGTTGCGTTGTGCCTTGGGCAGTGTCGCGTAGTCGGTCAGCAGCATCGCCGCAGCCCGGTTCCAGGCGACCACGTCCCAGAGGGCGGTACGGATGAGGGCTGGGCTGGTGGGCAGCGCATCGAGCACACGCTGCAGCCGTGGGGTGATGCCTTCGGGTTCTCTGTAGCGCGGCTCGGGAGGATGGCCGACGGCGAGCATGAACATATGCTCGCGCTCCGGCTCGGTCAGCATCAGGCCGATGGCCAGACGGTCGAGTACCGCTGCCGACGGCGCGCCGCCGCGCCCCTGTTCCAGCCACGCATACCAGGTTGGGCTGATGTTGGCGCGCTGCGCGACCTCTTCGCGACGCAGGCCCGGGGTCCGTCTGCGGCCCGGGGCAAAACCGAACGTGGCCGGATCCAGCCGTGTGCGCCGGTCGCGCAGAAATGAACCCAGGGACGGGCCCCGCGAGGAGCCATCATGGACAGACATGACGATGCCTAGTGATAGGTATACCAGGATAACGTCACTACTTTAACAGGCAAATGGCCAAGCCCAGACTGCTGTTCCTGGATCGACTGGAGTGTGTGCGCATGCGTGTTTTCCTTACTGGAGCGACCGGTTTCATCGGTGCTCGGATCGTCCCCGAACTGCTGGCCGCCGGGCATCAGGTGCTTGGCATGACCCGTTCAGATGCCGGGGCCGAGCAGTTGGCCGCGGCCGGCGCGCAGGCGCATCGGGCAACACTCGAAGACCTGGATCGCATCCGCGCAGGCGCGGCCGACGCCGATGCGGTCGTGCACACCGCGTTCGATCACGACTTCGCCAACTTCTTGGCCAACTGCGAGAAGGACCGCCGCGTGATCGGTGCGCTGGGCGAGGTATTGAAGGGCTCGGACCGGCCCTTGCTGATCACCTCGGTGGTCGGCTTGGGGCTCGATGAGGATCATCGGCTGGCGAGCGAGGAGGTGTTCAATGCGAAGCATCGCAATCCGCGGATCAGCTCCGAAGAGGCCGGCAATGCCCTGTTGGATGCTGGCGTGAATGTCTCGGTGGTGCGCCTGCCGCAGGTCCATGACACAACCAGGCAGGGGCTGATCACGCCGCTGATCGAGATCGCGCGGCAGCAGCGCCGGGCGGCCTACGTCGGTGCGGGCAGCCACCGCTGGCCGGCAGCGCACGTGCTCGATGTGGCGCCGCTGTACCGGCTGGCGATGGAACGGGCACAGGCCGGTGCCCGTTATCACGCCGTCGCCGAGGAAGGCGTGACTGGACGGGCGATCGCCGAGGCGATCGCGGCCGGTCTTGGCCTGCCGGTCGAATCTATTCCGCAGGACGCGGCACCGGCCTACTTCGGCTCGATGGCGCCATTCGCGGCGATGGACATGCCTGCCTCGAGCGCGAAGACGCGGCAATGGCTGGACTGGTCGCCGACCGGGCCGAGCCTGCTTGAGGATCTGCAGCGGATGGACTACGCGGCGCTGGGATGAGGGCTGGCTGCACGCGGCTCAGGGGCCGGTGCAGCGGGCGCCCATCGCGTCGTCGGCGCACCGCGCCGTGCGGCAACGGATGCTTCCGCTGTGCGGTCAGGCCGAAGGCAAATGCAGGGTGACGCACAGCCCGCCGCCGTCGCGGTTGTGCAGGGCAATGCGGCCGTCGTGCGCTTCGATGATCTCGCGGGTCAGCGCCAGGCCCAGTCCGGTGCCGTTGCGCTTGGTCGAATAGAACGGCACCAGCGCGTTTTGCAGGACCGCCTCGGTCATGCCGATGCCACGGTCCAGCACTTCGATCCGCACCTGCCCTTGCAGCGCTAGCAGCCTGACCGTGACCTGGCTGGGGTCGCCGCCGGATTCGTGGGCATTCTTGACCAGGTTCAACAGCGCCTGCCCGAACTGCGCCGGATCGATGCGGCTGCGCAGGTCCTGTGCCTGGCCTTCGATGACGAAACCGATCTGCTGCTGCAACCCGCGCAGGAACGCCGACCATTCGATCGATTGGCGCTGCGGCTGCGGCAGCTTGGCGAAGCGCGCGTAGCCGCGAATGAATTCTTCCAGGTGGCGCGCACGTTCCTCGATGGTGGCGAAGACGTGCTCCAGCTGCTCATGGCGGCCGCGCCGCACCAGTTCGCCGCCGGAGTGCGCCAGCGACGCGATCGGCGCCAGCGAGTTGTTGAGTTCATGGCTGATTACGCGGATGACTTTCTTCCAGGTCTGCACTTCCTGCCGGCGCAGCTCGGTGGTCAGCCGCCATAGTTGCAACAGTTCCTGCTGGCGTCCGTTGAGCTGGAAGCGTCGCCGGGCCAGGTGGTAGATCTGCTCTTCGCCGCCTCCCTCGCTGGATGGCACGGCAAACAAACTGTCTCCGCCGCGTTCCAGCGCTTCCACCAGTTCCGGTTGCGCCTGCCGCAGTACGTATGCGAACGGCTGGCCTTCCATGCGCCGGCCGCCATACAGCAGCGTGCGCGCGGCCAGGTTGGCGAATGCCACGCGCGCTTCGCCATCGCCGCCAGGGGCCAGCAGCAGCATCGCTACCGGCGAGTGCTGGACCATGCTGTCCAGCAGCAGTTCGCGCTGGGCCAGGCCCTGGCGCTGGTCGCGCAGCACCTGGCCGAGCTCCTCGTGCGAATCCACCAGACCGCGCAACTCATCGTTGTCGCTCCAGTGCACGCTGAAATTGAACTCGCCGTCGCGGTAGCTGTTGACCGAGCCGGACAGCGCACGGAACAGCGAGTTGAGCGGCGCCAATGCCTGATGCAGCATCCAGACCGCCAGCGGCAGCAGGATCAGGGCGGAAATGATTCCGCTCAGCCATGCATTGTCGAGCTGCGCGTGCAGTGCCAACGGCAGCGCGATGGCCACCGCGCCCAATGGCACCAGCCACAGCAGCAGGCGGCCCGCGAGCGAGCGCTTCATTGCGGCTTGATTCCGTAACGGTCCATGCGCCGGTACAGCGCCTGGCGACTGAGACCCAGTTCGGCCGCCGCCTGGGCGATGATGCCGCCAGCACG
>JAATFS010000119.1 GCA_015655035.1 Lysobacterales bacterium
ACACGACACCGGCAAAGAGGTGTTCAGCGGGCGTGTCCGTGGCGATGTGGTGTTCAAGCACGTGATGCTTCGCTACAAGCAGGACGGCGACCTGGCGTTGGACGACATCACATTCGATGCCCGTCCCGGCACGGTGACCGCGATCGTCGGACGTTCCGGTAGCGGCAAGACCAGCCTGGTGCGGTTGGTACCGCGCTTCTATGAACCCAACGGTGGCAGTATCACCCTGGATGGACGCGCGTTGAAGGATTACCCATTACAGGATCTACGGCGGCAGATTGCGCTGGTTGGCCAGCGCGTGATGCTGTTCGATGACACCATCGCTGCCAACATCGCCTACGGAACCGAGGCCAGCGAGGCGCAGATCCGCGCGGCGGCCGAAGCCGCAAACGCGTGGGAGTTCATCGAGCGGTTGCCGCAGCAATTGCAGACCCCGGTGGGCGAGAACGGCGCGTTGCTGTCCGGTGGCCAACGCCAACGGCTGGCGATCGCACGTGCGATCCTGCGCGACGCTCCGATCCTGATTCTGGACGAAGCCACGGCCGCGCTGGACAACGAATCCGAGCGGCTGGTGCAGGACGCATTGCATCGGTTGATGCCGGACCGCACCACACTGGTGATAGCGCATCGCCTGTCCACCATCGAACATGCCGACCAGGTGCTGGTAATGGATCAGGGACGTATCGTCGAACGCGGCACGCACTCCGAGTTGCTGGCGCTGGGCGGGTTGTATTCCCACCTGCACGGCATGCAGTTTCGCGAACGGCAAGCATGAGCAAGCGCGGTACCAAGACGCCGGCCTATTGGTATGGCGATGCCCCGATCCCTTTGCCGTCACGTGCACTGACGCCGCTTTACGCAGCAGTCACCGGCCTGCGCCGGGCCCTGTATCGACGCGGCTGGCTGAAGCGCTACCAGATTCCGGTCCCGGTGTTGGTGGTCGGCAACATCACCGCGGGCGGTACCGGCAAGACACCGTTGACCATCGAGTTGGTGACCCGGCTGAAGCAAGCGGGATGGAAGCCGGGGGTTGCCAGTCGCGGTTATGGCCGTCGCGATGCGGGCAAGGCGCGCTGGGTCGACGCCGATACGCCGGTGGACCTCGGCGGCGACGAGCCGGTATTGGTGGCGTGGAAGACTGGCGTGCCGGTGCGGGTGGACGCCGATCGCGTAGCCGCCGCCCGCGCACTGGTCGAGGCTGGCTGCGACATCGTCGTCTGTGACGACGGATTGCAGCACTACCGGCTGGCTCGTGACATCGAGATCGAAGTCGTGGACGGCCATCGCCGCTATGGCAACGGTCGGCTGATGCCCGCTGGCCCATTGCGCGAGCCGGCGTCGCGTGCGAGCACCTGTGACTTCCGGG
This sequence comes from Lysobacterales bacterium, assembly GCA_015655035.1. GTDB lineage: Bacteria > Pseudomonadota > Gammaproteobacteria > Xanthomonadales > Xanthomonadaceae > JAATFS01. Next base: position 1,367 of record JAATFS010000119.1, read on the forward strand.
TAGTCAACCTGGGGCAGGGCAGGAGTACGGCTGCGCCGGCAGCGGCACAGGCTGGCTTCGGTGAATGGGAAATGCGCCTGCGCATCGACGTCGCCCAGCCGATGGATGGCCAGCGCGTACGCTCGCTGGCCACGTTCTCCGGCCAGCGTGTCCATGCGGTTGCCGGTATCGCCCATCCCGAGCGTTTTTTCGCAATGTTGCGGGCGCGAGGGATTGGCGTGGTGCCTCACGCATTCCCCGATCATCACGTCTACACCAGGGGCGACTTCAGTTTCGGTAGTCAATTGCCGGTACTGATGACCGAGAAGGATTCGGTCAAGTGCCGCGCATTTGCAACTGAGTGGCACTTCAGCGTGCCGCTGAGCGCGGAATTGCCGGCCGCGTTCTGGGTGGCCCTGCTGGACCGGGTGGACAAGCTTTCGCGGCATTGAGTGGCTCTGCAAGCATTCAACAGCCAGGTGCAGGCGGGTCTGCGCCAGCAGCGCATTCCAGTCGCCGGCGGCAGCGTGTGTTTGCCTGATCGTGGACCTCGTCTATGGATAGAATGTCGACCCATCAAGCCAGCCAGGGCAGTCGCCATGGCGCTTCCGTGCGGGGCTGGGTGTTCGTAGCGCGATCCAGGGAGAGCGCAGTGCCAAACATTGCTGTTGAGCTGTTCGAGCATCGGGGGGAGATCCCATGAGCCGGGACGCAATGCCTTTCGTCGTCGCCATTCCGGCCCGTTACGCGTCCACCCGACTGCCCGGCAAGCCATTGCGGCTGCTGGGTGGCAAGCCGATGGTGCTGCTCGTTGCCGAGCGCGCTTTACAGGCGGGTGCCTCCGAAGTATGGATCGCCACTGACGACGCGCGGATCGCAGAGGCGGTGGATGGCTTGGGCGGGGTGCATGTCGCGATGACAGCCAGTACCCATGCATCGGGCACCGATCGCCTGGCCGAATGCGCACGTATCGCCGGTTGGAGCCCGCAGACCCGGGTGGTGAATCTGCAGGGCGACGAGCCGTTCGCCCCGGCTGCCGGCATCCGTGCGGTAGTCGAGCTGCTGACGGCATCCGCAGCGGAGATGGCGACGTTGGCGGCGCCGATCGATACCGCCGAGGATCTGTTCGACCCCAATGTGGTCAAGCTGGTGCGCAACAGCGCTGGCGATGCGCTCTACTTCAGTCGTGCACCTATTCCCTGGCATCGTGACGGCTTCGCACGCGATCGCGAGCAACTGCCGCCGGGGCAGTGGCTGCGTCACATCGGCATATACGGGTACACCGCCGATTTCCTGCAACGCTTCGCGGCGATGCCTGCGGGTACGCTGGAGCAGGTGGAATCGCTTGAGCAGCTGCGGGTGATGGAGGCGGGTTGCCGGATCGCCGTGGCGATCACGCCTGAACACTTCCCCCCAGGCATCGATACGCCCGAAGATCTGTTGCGAGCCGAAGCCCGGCTAGCACAGGCATGAGGCTGTTGATCGTCTGCCTGGGCAACATCTGCCGTTCGCCGATGGGCGAAGGGGCGTTGCGCCAGCGCTTGGTCGAAGCGGGGCTGGGCGACCGGATCGAGGTGGACTCGGCCGGAACCGGCAACTGGCACGCGGGCGAGCCACCGGATCGGCGTGCGATAAGGTGTGCTGCGGGCCACAGCGTCGATATTTCGGGGCT
>JAATFS010000288.1 GCA_015655035.1 Lysobacterales bacterium
CAGGGGCGGTCGGCCCTGAAGCAGGCGCCGGTGCCCGGGTCCTGGAAGTACACCGCCACCGGCGACAACGCGGCCTTGCTGGATTCCAGCGCCAGTTGCTCGAACAGGTTGCGGTCGTAGGAACGCCCGGCGCCGCCGTGCAGTACCGCCGATTCGTCGCCGAAGAAATCGTAGGAGAAGCCAAAGCGAGGTGCCCAGGCATTCTTGAAGTTCTTGCGGTTGTTGCCGGTGCTGACGTAGTCGGCAACGTTGATGCCGGTGGCCAGCAGGCGGTTGGCCCACGGCTGGCCGGGGTTCTGCGGGTCGTCGCCGTAGAGTGCGTCGACGAAGCCCTGCGAGGTGACGAAGTCGGTATAGGCCGGGGTGTCTTCGTAGTCGTAGCGCACGCCGAGGTTGATCATCAACTTGTCGGTCACGGCCCAGTCGTCCTGGATGTAGATGCCGTATTGCTTGGACGGCGACTGCACCGTGGCCTTCTGCCCGGGCGTATCGTAGGGCGCGACGAAGTCGACCCGGTACGGGGTGGCGGCAATGCCGGCGGCATCGACCGCGTAGCCGAACTGCGGGTTGACCGCGGCCGCGTCCTGCGAGGTCAGCTTGACGTCCTTGTAGTTCACGCCGACCTTGATGGTGTGCTCGCCATGCCACTGGAAGCTGGTGAAGGTCAGGTCGTTCTGCACGAACCAGCCCTTCTGGCTCTTGCGCTGGACATTGAGGCTGCCGGCCGCGCCCGTGGACAGGAAGCCGTACTCGTCGATGTTCGGGGTGGCGCGGTCCAGGTACTTGTAGAGGATGCCGTTGCCGAGGGTCTTGGGCGTGGGATTGTTCTGCGAATCCTCGCTGCCGACGATCAGTTCGTTGTACCAGCGGTCGGCGCTGTGCTGCCAGCGCAAGGTGCTGCGCTTGTCCTTGTTGATCTTGTGGGTGGCCTGTTCGAGGGTGTTGAGGCCGCCGACGTTGGCGGTCTGGGTCTCGTCGCGATACAGCGTGCTCAGCTCGAAACGGTCGCGGTCGGTCGGCTCGAAGTCGATCTTGCCGAAGAACAGGTCCTCGCTGAAGGGCATGTTGGCCGCACCGTACTGGCTGGCCAGGTTGCCCGGCAACAACCCGACGAAGGGCAGCGCCTTGCTGTCGGCCTGCACGCTCTTGGGCACCACATTGTTCTTGCCTTCGTAGGCTAGGAAGAAGTGCATGCGGTCCTGGATGATGGGCCCGCCCAGCGCAAAACCATATTCCTTGGTCTGCGAATCGATCTTGCCGTTCTGGCGCTCGTCCGGGCGCTTGTCGCGCAGGTCCTGGTCGGTATAGCGGTAGAACGCCTCGCCGTGGAACGCGTTGGTGCCGGACTTGGTTGCTGCGGTGATCGCCGCGCCGCTGATCTGGCCATACTCGGCCTTGTAGTTGGAGGTGACGACCTTGTATTCACCGATGGCCAGCTGCGGGAACGGATTGCCCTGACTGTCGGCCTGGCCGGCGATGCCGCCGCTGCGCACGTAGCTCTTCTGGCCCACGCCGTCGATGTACAGGTTGCCGGAACTGGTATTGGAAGCGCCGCCGCGCAGCTTGGTGTTGCCGTTGCCATCGATCTGGAAAACCATGCCGGGCACGGTATCGGCGAACTCGAGGAAGTTGCGCGTGGCCTGCGGTAGTTGCTGGATCTGGCGCAGCGAGATGGTGTTGCCGACTTCGGAGGTCTTGACGTCGCGGATCAGCGGCGCGCTGACCTTGACGGTCTCAAGCGTGGTGGCATCTCCAGCCGGCGCCGCGTTGGCTTCACCGCCCAGGTCCACGGTGGCGCTGGAGGCGACCGATAGCGTGACCGTGCGACTGACGCCGCCGGCTTCGACGGTATAGGTGCCGGGCGGTAGCCCGACCACGGTGTAGCGGCCGTTGGCCGACACGGGGGTACGGCGGACCGCGCCGCTAGCGGCATTGGTGACGGTGACCTGTGCGCCGGCCTGCGCGGCGGCGACGTGTCCACGCAGGGTGGCACTGCTGCTCTGCGCCATCACAGGGGGGGCGGCGAACAGGCCGCTGATCAGGGCGCAACACAACAGGCTGCGCACGGGGTGGTGACGGCTGGAATGGTGGTGTTTGCTCATGGCTACCCTCTCTCGGGTGAGGAACGCACGGCAACGACAATCGGGCGCTGCCAAAAGGTGGAACGGTGTGGCGTTGTATGTGGTGCGTGGCGTGGCTCGATCCAGATCGTCACTCCGGGCAGCCGTGCCCGCGCGCGAGCGGACAGCAGGGATGTGGTCGGCCGGACAAGCGCTGCGGTGGGGCGGCCAGAATTTGACCTCCGCAGGACTCGTTTAGCGAACCAGGGCGTCGAAGTCCTCAGAGTCCCGTCCAGCAGCGTCGAAGTGCGATGGCGCGCACGCTATCAGGAAGTCAAAGCGGTTACATGATGCGCCGCAGTATCGGCGCGTTCGGCCACGACGCTGACATCGGCGGCGCACCGTGGACATAATTGTCCGGAAACAAAGTGCGGGAGTCATTGCAGGACAGGGTGGCCGGCTGGCGCGATGGTTGGCGATGCATGCATGAGCCTGGAGGCATCTGCGCCGGTTGGCTTGCTGCCGTTTGCTCCAGCCAGCAAGATGAGCCATCAACGGGGGGAATGACCATTACGAACCTGTCACCAGCCGCGCCCAGATCGCGCGCGCTGCACTTGCTGCCCTGGCTGCTGGCCATTGCGATGGCCGTGAGCGGCTGCAAGCGCGAGCCGCCGCCGCCGCTGCCCGGCGCCAATGCCGAGCCGGCCGCCACGGTCCACCAATGGGCGGTATATCTGCGCCAAAACGATCTGGTCGGTTACTCCAGGGCAATGGTCACCCCGGCGCAATACGCGCAGTTGGAGACCGCCTGGCGCGAGGGGCGTAGCCGCTGGCCGCTGACCCAGTTGCCGTTGTCGGATGAATTGCCGGGGTTGCTGGCGACGCTGTCGCAGCCTGGCGCCGGGGTGCGCCTGCAAAAGAGCTTCGATACCCAGATCGCCGGGCAGGGCGCGGGCCTGCGCCAGGCCGCGCATTCGCTGGGCCTGTTCGGCGTGCAGTATCTGGGTAGCCAGGGCGATTACACCCCGGACCAACGTGCCCACTACACCCAGTTGGTGACCGCGCTCAGCCAGTGGGCGGCAAGCGCGCCGCTGGCCGATCGATCGCGTGCGCGGGCGGCTATCACCGAACTGACCGCTGCCGCGCGCGCGAGCGGGTTGCAGGACGATGCCGGGCTGCACCGCGCAGGGATGCAGGAAAGCCTCAAGCGGCTCGGCCCCTTGCTGATGGCGTTCAAGGCGGTATTGACGCGGTACGGCCTGCCGCTGGACGCGAGCCTGGATGCGCTGCGCACCGGCCTGGTCAGTCAACAGGGTGACCAGGCCCGGGTGCGAATCCAGTACCCGCTCGGCGACCAGCAGATCGATATCACCGTGGGGCTGATCCGGCGCGAGGGGCATTGGTATCTGGAACAGACCCAGCGCGATATCCAGGCCCTGCTACCGGCGCCGCCGCCGTTGCCGGCGCCGCCGCCGCCGGAAGCGTCCGGGAGCCCGGCAAACGCTGAATCGCCGGCTGGGCGATAATGGGAACGATGCCAGAACAGAATCCGTTGCCCTTCCCCGGCGATCAGTCCGCCCCGCCTGCCTCGGCGGCCGTGTCCGACTCATCCCCGCCGCCTGCCGACGCCGACGCGCCGGTGCCGCCGCCGGCCGCGCCCATCGTGCGCAGCGAGCGCCGCCCCTGGTGGGCGCGGTTGCTGGGGCGCCTGGCCGACCCCTGGTTGAGCCTGACCATCGAACCGGAACATCCTGGCCAGTACGACGATGGCCGACCGGTAGTCTACGTGCTCGAAGACTATGGGCTATTCAATGCGCTGATCCTGGACAAGGCCTGCCGTGAGGCCGGCCTGCCGTCGCCGCTGGTGCCATTGCCGGGCGATCCGCTGCAGCGCAAGCGGGCCTACCTGGCGCTGTCACGCCGCAGCAGCAGCAACTCGCTGATCCCGGAGCAGCGTGGCGGCAAGACCCATTCCGATTCGCTGGCCAAGCTGTTGCAGGCGCACCGCGTACGCGCCGATCTGGACGTACATCTGGTGCCGGTGTCGATCTTCGTCGGCCGCGCGCCGGACAAGCAGAGCGGCTGGTTCGCGGTGCTGTTCTCGGAAAACTGGGCGCTGGTCGGGCGTTTCCGCCGATTGCTGTCGGTGTTGCTCAACGGGCGCACCACCATCGTGCGTTTCGCCCCGCCGATCTCGTTGCGCCAGACCATGGCCGAAGGCCTGCCGCCGGAGCGCACGCTGCGCAAGCTGCAGCGTGTGCTGCGCATGCATTTCCGCCGCATCCGCGAAGCGGTGATCGGCCCCGACCTGTCCACTCGGCGCCTGCTGGTGGACCAGGTGCTGGCCGCCGATTCGGTGCGCGAGGCGATTGCGATCCAGGCCCGGCGCGACAACAGCAAGTCGGTCGATGCCTGGCGCAAGGCGCACGCCTATGCCTGGGAGATCGCCGCCGACTATTCCAGTCCGGTGGTGCGTTCGGCCAGCTTCCTGCTCAGCCACGTCTGGAACCGCATCTACGCCGGTGTGCTGGTGCATCACCTGGACAAGCTCAAGCAGGCCGCGCCCGGGCACGAAGTGGTGTACGTGCCCAGCCACCGCAGCCATATGGACTACCTGCTGCTGTCGTACCTGCTGTACGAGCGCGGGATCGTGCCGCCCCACATCGTGGCCGGCATCAACCTCAACCTGCCGGTGGTCGGCACGCTGTTGCGCAAGGGCGGCGCGTTCTTCATCCGGCGCTCGATTCGGGGTAATGCGTTGTACTCGGCGGTACTGAGCGAATACGTCGCGCAGCTGGTGGGTGGCGGTTACTCGATCGAATACTTCGTCGAAGGCGGGCGCTCGCGCACCGGCCGGTTGCTGCAGCCCAAGGGCGGCATGATCGTGATGACGCTGCGCGCCTTCCTGCGCAAGCCGCGCAAGCCGGTGCTGTTCCAGCCGATCTACATCGGCTACGAGAAGCTGATGGAAGGCAACAGCTACCTGGACGAGCTGTCCGGCCGGCCGAAGGAGAAAGAGTCGATCTGGGCATTGCTATGGGGCATCCCCAAGGTGCTCAAGCAGAACTACGGCCAGGTGGTGGTGAACTTCGGCGAGCCGATCGCGCTCAACGATGTGTTGGCCGAGCATGCACCGGAATGGGACGGCCAGCCGGTGCCCGAAGACGAGAAGCCGAGCTGGATGGCGCGTACGGTGGACAGCCTGGCCCAGCAGATCCAGACCCGCATCAACTGCGCCGCCGACGTCAACCCGATCAACCTGCTGGCGCTGGCGCTACTGTCCACGCCCAAGCACGCGATGGGCGAGGCCGACCTGATCGCGCAGATCGAGCTGTGCAAGAAGTTGCTGGACGAGATGCCGTACTCCGACCGCGTCACCGTCACCCCGCATTCGCCGGCGCGGATCATCTCCCACGCCGAAGAGATCAACGTGCTAACGCGCACGCCGCACCCGCTCGGCGACGTGCTCAGCGTGAGTGGCGATACGGCGGTGCTGCTGAGCTATTTCCGCAACAACGTGCTGCATCTGTTCACCGCTTCGTCGTGGGTGGCGTGCTGCTTCCAGAATAATCGCCGCATGAGCCGTGCCGGGCTGCTGCGGCTGGGGCGCACCGTGTATCCGTTCCTGCAATCGGAACTGTTCCTGCCTTGGACCGAGGATGCTTTCGCGACGCGCATCGAACAGACCATCGAGATGTTCGTGCGCGAAGGCTTGCTGCAGAACATCAGCGACGACGACGACGGCGGCGTCCTGGCGCGCAATACCGGGCAGACCGACGAGGTGTTCCGCCTGCGTGCGATCGGCCATTCGCTGCAGCAGGCGTTCGAGCGCTATTACATCGCCATCTCGGTGCTGGTGAAGAATGGCCCCGGCGTGCTTGGCGCCGGCGAACTCGAAAGCCTGTGCCAGCAGGCGGCCCAGCGGCTGAGCCTGTTGTATGCGCCAGCCGCACCGGAATTCTTCGACAAGGCCTTGTTCCGTGGCTTCATCCAGAAGCTGCGCGAGCTCAAGCTGGTGTGGCCGGACGAGAACAGCAAGCTGGTGTTCGACGAACGCCTGGATGCATGGGCGAAGGATGCCAAGTTCATCCTGGGACGCGAGTTGCGCCACACCATCGAGCGGGTCAGCCCGGCAGCCGCCCGATCCGAGGACACGCCGCCCGCCGAATAAGCGCGGGCGGGAATCGGCAAGGGGTGAAGACAAGGTTCTCGACCTGGCCCGCTAGCGAATCCGTCTCACTCGTGCGGGGGAGAGCGGGGCCTCTGAAGACCGGCAGCTGATGAAGTGCCGTGGCGGCTTGCGTTGCACGCGTTGCGCGTAGCGGGCGAACCCGACGCTCAGGCCGGTTCGTC
>JAATFS010000504.1 GCA_015655035.1 Lysobacterales bacterium
CCACATCCGCAACAAGGGGCCGTTCGATTCGCGCAACTACGGCTACGAAAAGTTGAGCGCGCTGATCAAGGCGATCGATCTGTTCGAGGTACGGCAGGAAGGCAAGACCATCTGGGTGCGCGACAAGCCCAAGTCCAAGCCACGCGGCGCTGGCAGGGCCCGTAAATCCTGAGCGCGAGCGGCGCTGCGAAGCGTGTTGGCAGGCCCGCTTCGCGCGCCGGCGCTCAATACAGGTCCATAGGGTCGACATCCAGCGACCAGCGCACGCGGCGCGCCTGCGGCAACGCATGGATGGCCGGCAACATCGTATCGAGCAGCCGATGCAGTGCCGCGCGCTGGTCCGACGACAACAGCAGCTGGGCACGCTGGAAACCGGCGCGGCGCGGCATCGGTGCCGGCATCGGGCCGTAGCGTTCCACCGGCCCATCGCTGGCGGCGAGCCCGCCCACCTCGCCCAGGAACTGATTGGCGGCGGCCACGTCCTTGGCTTCGGCGCGAAACATCGCCAGGTGCGCGAACGGGGGGAATCCGGCGGCCTCCCGCTGTTGCAGTTCGCCATGCGCAAACGCGTGGTAGCCGCCGTTGACCAGCGTATGCAGCAGAGGATTTTCCGGATGGTGGGTCTGTAGCCAGACCTCGCCGGGGCGCTCCGCGCGCCCGGCGCGGCCGGCCACCTGAATCAACTGCTGCGCGAGCTTTTCACGGGCGCGGAAATCGGCCGAGAACAAGCCTTCGTCGATGCCGACAACCACCACCATCGTCAGCTTGGGCAGGTCGTGGCCCTTGGCCAGGATCTGGGTGCCGACCAGGATGCCGGGGGCATCGCCAAGCCGGGCGAGCTGGGTTTCCAGGGCGTCGCGGCGCTGGGTGGTGCTGCGGTCGATGCGTACCACCGCAACCTCGGGGAAGGCGGCCAGCAGCCGCTCCTCCAGCCGCTCGGTGCCGATGCCCTGCGGTTGCAGCGCCAGGCTTGCGCAGTCCGGACAGGCCAGCGGCACTGGCTGGCGTGCGCCGCAATGGTGGCATTGCAGGCGCCGGCCCCCGGCGTGTACCGTCATCGGCGTCCGGTGCAGCGCGGTGCTGCACCGGTGGCAGGCCGCCGTCCAGCCGCAATCGTGGCACAGCAGAACCGGCGCGTAGCCGCGCCGGTTCTTGAATACCAGGACCTGTTCGCCGCGTCCCAGCGCCGCGTCGATGCCGGCCAGCACCTCCGGCGACAGGCCGTCCTGTAACGGGCGCTTGCGCACGTCCAATACCCGCACCCTGGGCGGCTTCGCCTCGCCGGCGCGGCGCGACAGCCGCAGATGCTGGTAGCGCCCGCCCTGGGCGTTGTGCAGCGATTCCAGCGACGGCGTGGCGCTGCCGAGGATCACGGGTATGTCCAGCGCCTTGCCGCGTACCAGTGCGAAATCGCGTGCGTGATAGCGGATGCCGTCCTGCTGCTTGTAGCTGCCGTCGTGTTCTTCGTCGATCACGATCAGGCCGGCCTGCGGCAATGGCAGGAATACCGCCGAGCGCGTGCCGACTACCAGCCGCGCCTCACCGCGCCAGGCGGCGGCCCAGACCCGTGCGCGTTCGCCATCGGACAGGCCCGAGTGCAGCGCATGCACCGGCACGCCCAGGCGCGCGCGGAAGCGTCCCAGGGTTTGCGGGGTCAGGCCGATCTCCGGCACCAGTACCAGCGCCTGGCGGCCTTGTGCCAGGCAATGGGCGATCGCCTGCAAGTAGACCTCGGTCTTGCCGCTGCCGGTGACGCCGTCCAGCAGGAAGGTGGCGAACCCGCCGCTGGCGGTGATGGTCTCCACCGCCGCGCGTTGCTCCTCGTTGAGTTGCGGCCCGGCGCGCAGTTCGGCGGCGGCGCGCGGGGGTGGTATCGCGATGCGCTCGGCATAGCCGCGCCTGGCCAAGTTGCGGGCGGCCTCGCGCCAGTTTTCCATCTGGGTATCGAGGCGATCTTCGTCCACGGCCTCGGCCGCCAGCAGGTCGGCGAGCCGAGCGGGGCGGCTGCCGCGGCGCAGCCCGGGCGCGCCGGTACGGCCGGATTCGCTGAGTTGCCAGGCCCAGGCATGGGTATCCGGCAACGGCTCGCCACGGCGCAGCGGTCCGGGCAACGCGGTAGCCAGGACCTCCCCCAGCGGCGCGTGGGTGTAGCGCGAGAGCCAGTGCAGTGAGCGCGCCAGCTCGCCGACCAGCAGGGGCTGGGGGTCGACCCAGGCCAATGCGGGCCGCAGGTTGGCCGCATCGGTGGACGTGCCCGGTTCGACCACTACCCCAATCAGCTCGCGCGGCCCGAACGGCACCTTCACCCGGCGGCCGACCGGGTCCGCGCACGCGGCGCCGGCCGGCGGTAGGTAGTCGAACAGCTGGGGCAACGGAACGGGCAGGGCGACGCGCAGCGTCGGCAGGCAATCAGGCATCGGCACAGTCTAGCGGGCGCGCTCGGCACGCGGAGCAGTGGCCGCGCTGGGCCACGCATTGGCGCGACGCGCTGGCCCAAGTTGGAGCGTCACTTGTCCATCACTTCTTTGACGTGACTGATAAATGACACGTAAACCCATGGGCAGATTGGAGAATTGCGTTTATCCACAAGGACTGTGGATAAGTCTGTGGGTTTCCGGCGTGCTCCACGCGCCAAAGGCGGATTCACTAGCGTTCGTGACAACTTGGTCAAAAATTAGCCAAACGCTTTAACTTCATTAAAAACAACAACTTAGCCGTGAAACATGATTGCAATGAGGAAAAATCGGCAGTTGACAGATGGCGCCGGATCGGCATTTCTTTTGCTGTGCACAACCCTTCGCGGCGATCAGCCCAGCAACGGCGGCAGGGAGCGCCTGAGTGGCCTTGTGTCAAGAGTTCGATCCGCGCCGTCCCCCGTTATCATTTCCCCGATGACGGAGTTCCCATGAGCGCAGTACCCGACGGCGACAGCAGCGTTGCACCCGCCGCCTTGTCGGCATTTCTTCGAGGTGTCGAGCGCCGGGGGATCGTCCTGGCCCAGCTTCAGTGCGGTGATGACGATGCCGCCGAGCGCGCATTGGCGGCCGCGTTGCGTGCGTTGCGGCGACATGCCGCCGCCTTGCCGATGGCGGTGTGGCCGACCCGGTTCTGGACCTTGCTGGCGGCCACGCCGCCGATGCTGCAGCCACCAGCGACGGGCACCTGGCTGCCGCCGTTCACTGCGCTGGGGCGGATTCCGCCCGCCGATCGGCTGGCGTTGCTGGTGCGGATCGTCGCCGGCATGGACGAAGCCGACGCCGCCGAGGCGCTGTCGGTCTCCGAGGATCAGTATCGCCAGGCATTGGCGCGGGCCTGTCCACGGGACGCGGATGGCCATCCGGATGCGCTGGCCTGGCGCGCGCTGGCCGAGGCCGCGCAACTGGAAGTGCGCAACCTGCCGCCCGCCCGGGTGACGCGCCTGGCGCAGTTGCGCGAGGCGGCGGTCGCTGCGCCGCAGGCAGCGCCGGCGCCGGCCAGGCCGGTCGTCGCCGCGGAGCGGGCGTCGGCATCGCCCAAGGCACGTCGTTGGGCACCGATACCGTGGCGCCTGCCGCGCCCGGACCGGCGCTGGGCGGTCGCGCTGGGGGGTGTCCTGGTGGTGGGCGGGTTGGCCTGGTGGTGGTCTGCGCGGGGCCCTGCGTTGCCGCCCGAGCCCGCTTCGCAGGCACCGGCCGGGGTGCTGCACGTCACCGACGCCGCACCGGTGCTGGTGGAAGAACTGCCGGAGGCCGACCTGCCGGCGGCGGACGCGGCCCCGGCGATCGATGCACAGGATCGGGCGATGCTGGCCGATCCGGAACTGGACCTCGCGCGCGAGGCCGATTTCTATGCGTGGGTCGCCGCTGGGCACCCACTGCCGGTCGACGATTCAGATGCGCGTGCAGGCACGGCCGCGCCGTCCTCACAAGGGTTGGAGACAGTAGATGACGAAAACTAGCCTGTTGCTGTGCCTGTTGCTGTGCCTGTTGCTGGCGGCATTGCCGGTAGCGGCGCAGGCCCCGCTGCCCGCGCCGCTGGACGAAGCCACCGGCGCCGCACCGGCCATGACGCCCGCACAGCAGGCACAGCGTTGGCAGCGGCTGTCGCCGGCGCAGCGCAGGGACATGCGCAATCGCTATGCGGCCTGGCGCGCGCTGAGCGAAGAAGACCGGGCCAGCATTCGCCGTGCGCTTGCGCAAACGGAGGCACAGCCGGCCGAGCGGCAGCGCCTGTTGCGCACGCAATTCGCCACGATGGACCGGTTGTATCGCCATGGCTGGCGGCTGGGGCCGGCCGTGGGCGCGCACTACGCGCAGTTGCAGCCGCAGTTCGGCTACGTACCGGCCGCGCAGCGCGATGTATTGGTCGCGCTGCTGCGTAGCCTGGATGCTGAGCAGCTTTCGCAGTTGGCGGTACTTTCCCAGCGCACTCCGCCGCAGGAGCGCGATGCGCTGCGCAATGAATTGCTGGCGCAGGCACCGGCTGCGCGTGCGGCGTGGTTGAAACGCCAGCTCGGCCGTTGAGATCGCGCGCCGGGGCGCTTCGCCCGACTGAGGGGAAGCGCTTCAATCAGAGCGGGTACTCCCCGGCCCATCGTCATGGCGATAAGCGCCGCGCCGCGTAAGCGCGCCGGTGTGCCCCGACGGGCGATTCACGGCCGACAAGGTAAGATGGATGCCTAACGCGACCCGGTGCCAGCGCTGTTCCAGACGCTACCGCAGTCCGCCCTTGCCGTTTCCATGTCTGTTTCCACTGTGCTGACACCGCGCTTCGGTTCCGAAGTGCGCGCTACTACTTCGCTCGCGCTCCCGCTTGTACTCGGTCATGTTTCCGCGGGTCTGATCGGGTTCGTCGACAACGTCATCGCCGGTCATCACGGCACCGCCACCCTGGCGGCGGTGACCATCGGGACTTCGCTGCTGTGGTTGCCGATGTTGATCCCGATCGGCACGCTGATCGCGCTGACCGCCTCGGTCTCGCAGTTGCAGGGCGCCGGCCGCGATCGCGAGATCGGGCCGCTGTTCCGGCAGGCGCTGTGGTTGGCGCTGGGCCTGGGCGCGATCATGTTCGGCTTTCTCAGTGCGGTGCCGCCGCTGTTGCCGGTATTCGGCATCGCTGCGGATATCGTGCCGGGCGCGACCGCGTTCCTGCACGCGGTGCGCTGGGGCAGTCCGGCGTTGACGCTGTTCTTCTGCATGCGCTACCTCAGTGAAGGCATGCATTGGACCTTGCCGACCATGCTGATCGGTTTTGGCGGCCTGGTGGTACTGGCGCCGCTGGGCTACGCGCTGACCTATGGCCGGTTCGGCTTCGACGAACACGGTGCCGAAGGACTGGGCATCGCCTCTGCGGCGATGATGTGGATGCAGGCGGTAGCGTTTGGCCTGTACCTGTGGCGTTCGCGACGGTTCGCCCCTCTGGCGCTGTTCGCCCAGTTCGACCGGCCCCGCCGGGCGCCGATCCTCGATCTGCTCAGGACCGGCCTGCCGATCGGCATCACCGTGTTGATGGAGGGCGGGCTGTTCATCGTCACGGCCTTGCTGATCGGGCGGCTGGGTTCGACCCAGGCGGCCGCGCACCAGATTGCGATCAACGTGTCGCAGCTGTGCTTCATGATTCCGCTGGGTGTGGCCGAGGCCACCACGGTGCGCGTCGGCCGTGCGGTTGGTCGTGGCGATACGCTCGGCATGCGTCACGCCGCCTGGGCGGGCTACGCGATCGTGTTGTGCGCGCAGACCCTGTCTGCCGGCACGCTGCTGTTCGGCCATGCCGCGATCGTCGCTCTCTATACCAATGACCTGGCCGTGGCGGCGTTGGCCTCGACCCTGTTGCTGTTCGCGGCCACGTTCCAGTTCCCGGACGGTATCCAGGTGCTGTCCGGTGGTGCGTTGCGCGGACTCAAGGACACGCGGGTGCCGATGTTCCTGGCGATCCTGTCGTACTGGGGCCTGGGCATGCCGTTGGGCGCCTGGCTCGGCCTGGGTCTGGGCTGGGGGCCGCAAGGCATGTGGATCGGGCTGATCCTGGGCCTGACGGCGGCGGCGGTGCTGATGGGGTGGCGCTTCCACGTCGTCAGCCGGCGCGTGGAGCAGCCCTGACTTTCAGCGCATGTCGCCAACCGACTCAGCCGGTATGCTGGGCGTGTCGTATCAGATGCCTTACCGGACGGAGCTTTTCATGAATCAACCCGTGCGTCGCAATCCTATCGCCAGCTTCTTCGTTGGCCTGTGGGATGTGATGAACTTCACCCGACGCCTGATCCTGAATCTGGTGTTCTTCGGTTTCCTGCTCCTGCTGTTGCTGTTGTTCACGGCGGTGCTTGCGCGAGGAAACGGGGTGAAGCCGCTGCATGAGCGCACCACGCTGGTGATTGCCCCGGAAGGCAAGCTGGTGGAGCAGTTCGGTGCCGATCCGGTGAGCCGTGCGCTGGCCAAGGCAGTGGGCGACAAGAGCTCGGAGGAAGTGCAGTTGCGCGATCTGCTGCGGGCGATCGAGGCCGCGCGCGAAGACAAGAAGATCGAGCGGGTGCTGCTGGATCTGAACAAGTTGCAGCCGTCAGGCTTCGCCTCGCTGCGCGAGGTGGCCACGGCATTGCAGGAGCTGCGCGCCTCGGGCAAGCAGATAGTGGCTTTCAGCGAGAACCTGACGCAGGCCCAGTACCTGCTCGCCGCGCAGGCCAACGAGGTCTATCTGGATCCGATGGGCGGGGTGGTGCTGGAAGGCCTGGGCCGCTATCGCCAGTACTTCCGCGAGGGCTTGCAGGAAAAGCTGGGCGTGGACGTACATCTGTTCCGCGTCGGCCAGTACAAGTCCGCAGCCGAGCCATACATCCTCGACGCGGCGTCGGCCGACGCCAAGGAAGCGGACCTGTTCTGGATGAACGATGTGTGGCAGCGCTACCTGGGCGACATCGCCCAGGCGCGCAAGCTGACCGCGCAGCAGATCGCCGCAGGTATCGACACGATGCCGGAGGGGATCGCCGCTGCCGGTGGCGACCTGGCCAAGTTCGCGTTGCAGCAGAAGCTGGTGGACGGCCTGAAGACCCGCGAGCAGGTCGATCAGCTGCTGACCGCGCGTGGCGTGGCGGACCGCGATGCCGACAACGGTTTTCGCAACGTCGACTTCGACACCTACCTGGCCCAACTGGATACGCGTCATTCGCCGATGGATTCGCGTCCGCAGGTGGCCGTGGTGGTGGCTGCCGGCGAGATCAGCGGCGGGGAACAGCCGGCCGGCAGCATCGGCGGCGAGTCGACCGCTGCGCTGCTGCGCGAGGCGCGCGACGACAAGGACATCAAGGCAGTGGTGCTGCGGGTGAATTCACCCGGTGGCGAGGTGTTTGCCTCCGAACAGATCCGTCGCGAAGTGGTCGAGCTGAAGGCCGCTGGCAAGCCGGTGGTGGTGTCGATGGGCGACCTGGCTGCATCCGGCGGTTACTGGATCAGCATGAATGCCGATCGCATCTACGCCGATCCGTCCACGATCAGCGGTTCGATCGGCATTTTCGGCATGATCCCCAACGTCACCCGCACGCTGGACAAGCTTGGCGTGCACACCGACGGTGTGGGGACCACGCGTTTCGCCGGTGCCTTCGATATCTCGCGGCCGTTGGATCCGGCGGTCGGGCAGGTGATCCAGTCGGTGATCAACAAGGGCTATGCGGACTTCACCGGCAAGGTCGCGCAGGCGCGCCACCAGTCGGTCGAGGCGATCGACCAGGTCGCACGTGGCCGCGTCTGGAGTGGTGCGCAGGCCAAGGAGCGCGGGCTGGTGGATGCGTTCGGCGGTACCCGCGAGGCGGTGGCCGATGCGGCGGCTCGTGCCAAGCTGACCAAGGGCAAGTTCCGTGTGCGCTATGTCGAGAAGGCGGCCACGCCGTTCGCACAGTTCATGAACGGCTTCGCCACCAGCCGCATCGGTGCGTGGGCGCTCGGCGATGCCGGCATGGCGCGGTTGCTGCTGGCGCGCACGTTGCCGGAAATGGATACGCAGTTGCGCTTCGTCGAGGACGCGGTGCGCGAGGGCAAGGCTGGCGGCACGCCGGTGAAGTCGCTGGCGTATTGCTTCTGCGGGTTCTGAGCAGAAGGCGCGGCGTCGACCGGCCTCCGGGGAGCAGGGACTTCAGTCCCTATGCATCCCGGCAAGGCCGGTCGGGACTGGAGCCCTTCCCACATGGCCTGGGCCCGTGGTTCGGGTGGGCGGTCGGTGGATGGCGGTTGCGGACGCTTGCAGGCAACCAGCGGCATCGTCAGTAACAGCATTCCCAGTGGCAACGTGCGTTTCATCGGAATGACCTCGCTCGTGGGGACGTTATCCTACGCCTGCGCGCGGATGGTCGCGCAAACGCACAGGAGAACGACGTGACACAGCACCGCTGGCGGCTGGATGGACAGACGGCCTTGATCACTGGCGCCAGTGCTGGTATCGGCCTGGCCATTGCGCGGGAACTGTTGGGCTTCGGCGCCGACCTGATGATGGTGGCGCGCGATGCCGATGCGCTGGAGCAGGCACGCGACGAACTGGCCGAGGAATTCCCCGAGCGCGAACTGCATGGCCTGGCGGCGGACGTGTCCGACGACGAGGAACGGCGCGCGATCCTGGATTGGGTGGAGGATCATGCCGACGGCCTGCATCTGCTGGTCAACAACGCCGGTGGCAATGTCACTCGCGCTGCGATCGACTACACCGAGGACGAGTGGCGCGGGGTATTCGAGACCAACCTGTTCTCGGCGTTCGAGTTGTCGCGCTATGCGCATCCGCTGCTGACGCGGCATGCGAGCTCGGCGATCGTCAACGTCGGCAGCGTTTCCGGC
>JAATFS010000234.1 GCA_015655035.1 Lysobacterales bacterium
CACCTGGCGTGGCGTGTTCAGGCAACTGGTCGCCGCCAGCCTGCTGGAAGTGGACAGCGAAGGCCACGGCGGGCTGCGCCTGACCGATGCCAGCCGCCAGGTGCTCAAAGGCGATCGGCAGGTGATGTTGCGACGCGAGCCACCGGCCAGCCGTGAGCGCGGCGACCGCAGCAACCAGCCGCGCACAGGCGTTCCGGTGCCGCCGCAGGACCTGGCGCTGTTCAATGCCTTGCGTGGCCTGCGCGCCGATCTGGCCAAGGAGCAGAACGTACCGGCCTTCGTGATCTTCCACGACAGCACCCTGCGCAACATCGCCGAACAGCGCCCCACCAGCGTTGGCGAGCTGTCGCGCGTCGGCGGCATCGGTGGCTCCAAGCTGGAGCGCTATGGCAAGCAGTTGGTGGAAATCGTGCAAAGCCATGGCTGAACGGCCCAGGAGATCGATCCCCGCTTCAGGGAAGCCCCCCACGCATTCAGCAAAAAATCTCAGCCCATCCGTAAAATTTCGATAAAATGTGATGCAGTCGTCGTGAAATTTGACATGCGCTTCACATCTTTCTACCCATCATTGGCTCACCGCATCGCAGTCATCCGCGGTTCACACGCCAAGGAAGAGTAGCCAATGAGTACTGTGTCCCGTATTTCCCGTTCCCCCCTGCTCGCCGCCACCTTCGGCGCTGTGTTGCTTGCCGGTAGCTATGCTTCCGTCGCGCACGCTGAAGGCACCCTCACAGGTGAGATCGGCGTGTCGCTGATCATAGGCGATGGCTGTACCGTCTCCAATGGCAGCGCTGCCGCCGGCAGCAACCAATGGGGCACCCTGGATTTCGGTGAATATCCCGACCTCACCTCGGTGATCGATGGCCAGGTCGTGGGCGAGGATGGCAGCAATGCCATTTCCATCACCTGCAGCACCGGCCTCAGCCCCACCCTGACGATCGACGGCGGCCTGTACGACAATGGCACCCTTCGCAATGTGTCCAGCGACAACGGCACATCGCTGGTGGCCTATCGCCTTTATTCCGACGCCGCCCGCAGCACCGAGGTGGTGGTGGATGCCCCGATCTCGCTCGTCGCCGACGGCACCGCGCTGGAGCTGCCGCTGTATGGCCGCATCCTGCCGGCCGACCAGGCCAGCACGGCCCCAGCCGCCGGTACCTATAGCGATACGCTCGTCGCCACGCTCGCCTGGTAACCGGCAATGAAGCTGCCAGGCGCCGTCGCCGGACGGCTCCTCGCAGGTGTCGCACTCGTTCTACTGCTCCCCTGGGTAAACGTACACGGCCAATCCGCCACGCTAGCCCTGACCGCCACCGTCCAGCCCGCATGCCAGTCCAGCGCCGCCTCCGGCAGCACCGGACTGGACTTCGGCACCCTGGATTTCGGTGAACACGGCTCGCTGGACAATGCCATCAGCGTCACCAGTGCGGAGCAGGCCGGTTCGATCGGCATCACCTGTGTTTCCGGCCAGAGCTACGCCATTACTCTCGATGGGGGAGGGAGTGGCGATCCCAACAATCGCACACTGACGGGAGAGACCAGTGGAGCGCATGTCTTCTACAACCTTTACACCAGCGCCGCGCATGACACTGTGTGGGACGACAGCACCGGGGTAACCGCTGTCGCCGACGGCAACCTTCATTGGCACGTGGTCTACGGCCTGGTTCCCGCGCAAGCGACACCGGCTGCGGACACCTATACCGACATCGTCAACGTCACCATCGACTGGTAGGGACATGGATTCCCATTTCTATCTCCGGGCGCATCTGATGATCGCGCTGATGCTGGGCTGTGCGCGCATATCCCTGGCCGCGACCGCGACGGATACGTTCGAGGTCAGCGCCACCGTCCAGAACGGCTGCGCATTCGGCAGCCAGAGCACCGGCACTGGCGTCACCGACATGGGCACGCTGGACTTCGGCACGCTGGCCAGCGTCGGTAGCGCCATCGATGCCACCAGCAGTACCGGCGCCGGTTCGATCGTACTGACCTGTACACCCGGAATGACCGTCGCCATTGCGCTGGACTACGGTCGGAACGCCGGCAGCGCCAGCGCCCGCCATCTCGCTTCCGGCGACGAAACCCTGGCCTATCAGCTGTACAAGGAGGCCAGTCACGGCACCGTCTGGGGCACTCAGGCCGACGGCCTGGCGATGAGCATCGCCAACTTCCCCGCATCGACCACCACCTACACCGTCTATGCCCGGCTGTTCGCGGTCCAGACCCTGCCCAGCGCCGGGGTCTACAGCGACGTCGTCACCATCACCCTCAGCTATTGAATGCACAAGGAGGTCTGCATGCCTATACCTCGTTCCATCGTTTTTCCCTGCGCGCTTGCCTTGGCGCTGGCGTTGTTCCCGCCCGCGCCGGCGCGCGCCGCCAATGCGATGCTGCTGTGGCCGCTGTACCAGGTCATCGAAGCTGACCAGAGCGGTTCGGCGCTGTGGCTGGAGAACCGCAGCAAGGACGCCTCGCACGTACAGATCCGGGTCTATGCGTGGGACCAATCCGATTTCCAGGATCGCTACGTCGCCCAGCAGCAGGTCCTGGCCAGCCCGCCCTTCAGCACCATTGCCGCCGGTCAGCGACAACTGATCCGGTTGATGCGGCTTGCCCCGGTACCGCCCGGGGAAGAGCGCGCCTTCCGCATCATCATCGACGAAATCCAGCCGCAACAGGCGCCGGAGGGCAAGGACGGCAGCATCGGCCTGAAGTTCCAGATGCGCTATTCGGTGCCGTTGTTCCTCGATGGCGAGGGTATCTGGACCAAGCAGCAGGCACGCAAGCCCCGCTCGCCCGATGCCGCCAGCCAGCCCGTGCTGGACTGGAAAATCGCGGAGGTCGACGGCCAACGCTACCTGGAGGTGAGCAACAGCGGCGTCGTGCATGCACGTCTCAGCAACGTCTACTGGGAAGCCGAAAGCGGCAAGCAACTGCAACTGGCCGCCGGCCTGCTCGGCTACGTGCTGGCAGGCAAGCAGATGCGCTGGCCGATCAAGAATCTACCGGTCACCGAGCGGATGCCGCTGAAACTGCAACTGGCGGACGGGGTGTTGCCGACCGAGGTTAAGCATCGATGAGGCAACGGTCGATCCGCATTGCGGCGCGGCGAGTATGGCTGTGCCGGTTGCTGGCGCTGGCGGCGGCAGGCCAGCCGCCAGCTGCGGCGCTGGCGGCCACGGCATCCGGCCTGCCCCCCCCGCCTCGCGAACCATTGAGCATCGACCAAGCCGACTATTACCTGGTCCTGGTGGTCAACGGCACGCTCGGCGATCGCCTGGTGCCGGTGACATGGCGAGCGCCGAGCTACTACGTGCAGGCGACCGACCTGCGCAGCGCGGGCCTGCCGCTACCCGCCGACCAGAGCGGTCTGCTGGCGGTGGACCGGATACCCGGGGTAAACGCGCAGTACGACGCGCCGACCCAGCAATTGCGCCTCACTGTCCCGACCGACTGGCTACCGTCGCAGAGCATGGACACCACACCGCTGCTGGCGCGCTACCCGGCCGTCGGGAATACCGGCGCCCTGCTCAACTACGATCTGTACGCTGCCTCTTCCGATGATGACATGGGCTATGCCGCGCTCTGGTCGGAGCAGCGCGTCTTCGGCCGCTTCGGCGTGTTTGCCAACACTGGCGTGTATCGCCGCAATGCGCACGCCGAAGACCGCGACGGCTTTGCCACGGGTGACCTGCTCGACGATGGCTACATCCGCTACGACAGCCGCTGGCGCTTCAACGACGAGGACCGCATGATCGCCTACCAGGCCGGCGACGTGGTCAGCGACTCGCTGAGCTGGAGCCGCTCGGTGCGTCTGGGCGGCATCCGTATCGGCCGCAACTTCGGCGTGCGCCCGGACCTGATCACCTACCCCACGTTGAACATCGACGGCAGCAACGACCTGCCTTCCACCGTCGAACTGTTCGTCAATGGTTACAAGGCCAGCAGTGGCAACCTGCAGGCGGGCCCGTTCACCATCAACGACATCCCCCAGGTCAATGGTGCCGGCGAAGCGACCGTGATCACCACCGACGCACTCGGCCGGCAAGTCTCCACCAGCGTTCCGTTCTACGTCGCCAACAGTCTGCTGCGTCCCGGCCTCACCGATTTCGACCTTTCGTTGGGACCACTGCGCCACGATTACGGCATACGCAACTTCAGCTACGGCAAGACCGCTTTCAGCGGCATCTATCGCATCGGCGTCACCCGCTGGCTAAGCCTGTCCACCCACGCCGAAACGGTATCGCAGCTGCGCCTGTTGGGCGGCGGCGCCGACCTTGCGGTCGGACGCTTCGGGGTGGCCAGCCTCGCCAGCAGCCATAGCCGCGATGCTGCCGATGAAGGCTGGCAGCATGTGGTTGGCTACAGCTACAACGCGCGCGCCATCGGCATCAACCTGCAACATACCTACCGCAGCAGCGGCTTCACTGATCTGAGCGCCTACGCCAACGACGTCGAGCTCGGCCGGCGCGCCACCCAGGCCACGGTGAGCTTCATGCCATTCGACCAGGGCAACGTATCGGTGGGCTACTACGACCTGCGGACCTGGGATCAGGAACGCACCCGGCTGCTCAACCTGTCCTACAGCCGCACGCTGGTGCGCAACGTCAGCATGCACCTGTCAGTCAACCGCGCACTCGATGACGGCAGCTACAGCGCCTATGCACAACTGCTGATTCCGCTGGACAGCGATCGTGGCATGGTCAGTGCATCGGTTCGCCGAAATCCCGCCGGCGCGCATACCGAACAGATCAATTGGAGCCGTAGCGCGCCTACCGCCGGCGGCCTGGGCTGGAACCTCGGTTACGCCACCACCGACGAGTATCGCCAGGCCAGCGCCACCTGGCTCGCGCGCGCGGTGCGGCTGCAAGGCGGCATCTATGGCGATGCCGATGCGCAGACGCGCTGGGCCGACGTCAGCGGCGCGCTGGTCTGGATGGACGGCGAGACATTCGCGGCCAACCGCATTAGCGACGCCTTCGTGCTGGTCAGCACCGGCGGCTATGCCGGCGTCCCGATCCGCCACGAAAACCGCTTGCTCGGCAGCAGCAATCGTCATGGACACCTGCTGGTGCCGTCGGTCAGCTCCTACTATCCAGCCAAGTTCTCCATCGACGCACTGCAACTCGGCGTCGATGTCCGCGCCGACACGGTCGAACAACGCCTGGCCGTGCGTGAAGGCAGCGGCGCGGTATTGCGCTTCACCCTGTCGCCACTGGTCGGCGCCGTACTTGCGGCGCAGGCGCCAGATGGCCAGTGGTTGCCGCCGGGCCTGTCCGCCGAACACCTCGAAAGCGGGCAACACAGCTATACCGGATATGAAGGCCAGCTCTACTTCGACGAACTGGGCCAGAACAATCTCGACAACCACATCCGTATCCAGCTCGATCAAGAGCGCAGCTGCGTAGTGCAATTCGCGCTGCCGGCCGGTAGCAACGGCATCCAGCAGATCGGCCCACGCCCATGCCAGACAGAGCCTTCGCCATGATCATCAGAATTGTCGTGCTGCTGGCGCTCGTACTGTGCGCAGGCCCTGCGTGGGCGCAATGCACCACCACCTCCGGCGCGGCCAGCTTCGGCCAGGTCGACTCCATCACCCTCAACCAGACCCGCCAAAGCACGCAGGCCTCCAGCGGCTTCACCTGCACCGGCTCCACGCTGTCGCTCATCACCACCAACTACATCACCGTGACCTTGAGCTCCAGCACCAACGCCAGCGGCGTCCAGCCACGTCTGTACAACGCCAGCGCGGGCGCCTATGTCCCCTACACCGTGTACCGGGACGCGAGCTTCGCCAACGCTCTCCCAATCGGTAACAGCTACCAATGGAGTATCACGTCATTGCTGGGCCTGCTCGGCTTGTTCAACAGCAGCGCAGGCACCCTGCCGCTTTACCTGGCCACCTCCACCGGCACCAACGTCCCCGCCGGCGTCTACACCGATACCCTGAACCTGACCTGGAACTATTCCATCTGCTGGGTCGGCGCCATCGTTTGCATCTCGCGAGAACAAGGCACCACCACCAACGCGATTCCGGTGACGTTGGTGGTCGCCAACATCTGCGTGGTGGTAGACGCCCCGGACGTGAATTTCGGCACTGCCGCACTGCCGTCGGCATTCTCCAGCGTAAGCGGCAACCTGCAGGTTCGCTGCACCCTGCAGGCCGCCTATAGCGTCGACCTTTCCAGCAGCAACAGCAGCGCCGAATGGCGCGGGATGCGCGGCGCGGACACCGGCAACTCGGCCTACACCCTCCAATACCGCATTTCCCGGCAAGGCGGCACCGCCTGGACCCAGGACAACGACCTCAGCGGCACCGGGTCGGG
Organism: Lysobacterales bacterium; assembly: GCA_015655035.1. Lineage (GTDB taxonomy): Bacteria > Pseudomonadota > Gammaproteobacteria > Xanthomonadales > Xanthomonadaceae > JAATFS01. The sequence goes on from JAATFS010000234.1 coordinate 6,327, forward strand.
CGTGGCCCAGGCCATTCCCTACACCGCCGCCGTCAACCCCAGTCAAAGCACCGTACCGGCGGGCCGCTACCGCGACGTCGTGACAGTGACCGTAACCTACTGAAGACGACAACGTGCGACACACGGCGATACCCCAGGCGCGACAGCGCGCATTCAAACGAAAACTGCTAGCGTCGCTGCATCCGGGCCGGTGCTCGTACCTGCTCACCCTTATTGCAGAGCCTTACGATGAAACGCAGCGCCCTTTTGATCGCCGCCATGCTGACCACCGGGGTCGCGGCCGCCCAAACCGCCGGCACCTCCAGCGCCGCCGACGCGCTGGATCTCAGCGTACCGGCCCAGCCCATCAAGTACCGCTCCGATCCCGTCCAATCGGCCGACCCGCCCGGCACCTACTACGGCGATACCAGTGGTAGACGTGGCGCAGTTTCCCAGCAGCTTCCTGCCGCCGATGGCGAGGTTGCCCAGGCCGACTATTGCCAGGGCGACGTCCACGGCAGCGTCTCGACCGGCATCGGCTACTCCAAGCGCGGCGGCAACAGCAATTACCAGGCAGCCAACGTCAACCTGTGCAAGACCTACTACAACGACGACGGCAAACCACGTCAGATCGGGGTCAGCATCAGTGTCGGCCAGGGCGAAGGCCCGGGCTTCGGTCGCGGCTACTACGCGCCGGGCGGCTACGGACCGCCACCTTTCGGTTGGTAAGCCACCCCGGCTATGCGGCAGCCGTTTTGCCGGTCCTCCGCTAAAAATTCGGGCCAAGCATCAAGGACGCCGTCATGCCCCTATTCAATGATCGCCCGGTCGTATTCGTCGTGGAAGATGGCGAAGGAACACGCGAACTCAATTGCCTGGTACTGGAGAGCTTCGGCTTCACCTGCCGTAGCGCCACTACGATCGATGACGCACTGCGGCTGATCCGGAGCGACCCGCGCATCGACATCGTATTCTCCGATATCCATTTCCCTGGCAACCTGACAGGCGTCGACCTGGCCCTCGTCGTGCGCCAGGAGCCGCTCAATCTACCGGTCCTGCTGACCTCTGGCCTGGCCATCGAATATGTCCAACAAATTCTCCCCGACGGCCTGGCGTTCCTGGCGAAGCCCTATACGCCGGAGCAATTGCTCGCCGCCATTCGCTCGGTGATCGACATCAAGCACGCACTGCCGTCGATCCCTGCGACGTGACGCGCCTGCCACGGCGCCCGACTCCCAGCCCGAGCCGATCTCAGCCATGGGCTCACCGTTTGTGCGACGCGACATCCAGCGTAGGGCTCCTGTCGAACAGGTAACTCCATACCTGTCTGTCCATTCAGCGTCATCACACGCCGCAACAATGCCTCTACTTAGGGTAGGCCCCAGGACCTCCGGGAGACGCGACATGAGCAGGCAGAGCCGATTCGAAACCAAGACCTTCAGGGGTTGCGAACTGCGCCTGCACGCCGGCCGCGAGGGCTACGACGCGCCTTGGCTGGTGCGCCTGGATGTCTACGACCGGACCGGCACAAAGACGCGGCTTCACGGTCGAAGCGAGGGCTGGCTCAACTGGGAAGCAGCGGTGATCGACGGCTTCCAGATGGGGCGCGAATTCGTCAACGCACTATTGGCGACGGGAGATGCGGGACAGGCTGCCGACGCGGCCAATCGTTCGTCCGCGATGGCGGGTTAGCGCGCTCACCGGACACGATCACTACCGCAATCTCGGCGTGGACAACAGTACGAGGGTCGACGACTCAACCTGGCGGGGGCACAGCGGCACTATCCTGCAGATCTCGCCGTCAGGCCACGAGCGAATGAGCAGCGACAGCGCTCCAAGTGACGCCGCCAGGAAGGGAAGCAAGATGGTCTTCGCCGCCATCCGTAACCGCGAGTTTTCGCAGCTC
>JAATFS010000349.1 GCA_015655035.1 Lysobacterales bacterium
CCTCTACACCTTCCTCGGCTCGGTGCTGATGCTGGTGGCGCTGATCTACCTGTACCTGAAAGGCGGCAGCTTCCAACTGGCCGATCTTTACGCGTTGCAGCTGACCGCGAGGGAGCAGACCTGGATCTTCTTCGCCTTCCTGATCGCCTTCGCGGTCAAGGTGCCGATGTTCCCGGTGCACACCTGGCTGCCGGATGCGCACGTGGAAGCGCCGACCGCCGGTTCGGTGATCCTGGCGGCCATCGCGCTGAAGATCGGCGGCTATGGTTTCCTGCGCTTCAACCTGCCGATCGTGCCGGATGCCAGCCACGAGTGGGCCTGGCTGGTGATCACGCTGTCGTTGATCGCGGTGATCTACGTCGGACTGGTCGCGCTGGTGCAGGACGACATGAAGAAGCTGGTCGCCTATTCGTCGATCGCGCACATGGGTTTCGTCACCCTGGGTACCTTCATTGCCTTCACCCTGGTACGCGACTACGGCAGCGTCGACGCCGCCCGCCTGGGCCTGCAAGGCGCGATGGTGCAGATGGTGTCGCACGGCTTCGTCTCCGGCGCGATGTTCTCGTGCATCGGCGTGCTGTATGACCGCATGCATACCCGGCGCATTGCCGATTACGGCGGCGTGGTCAACGTGATGCCGTGGTTCGCGACCTTTGCGATGCTCTTCTATATGGCCAATGCGGGCCTGCCAGGCACCAGTGGCTTCGTTGGCGAGTTCATGATCATCCTGGCCAGCTTCCAGAAGCAGCCGTTGATCGCCTTCGGCGCTGCGACCACGTTGGTGATCACCGCCGGCTACACCCTGTGGCTGTACAAGCGGGTGTTCTTCGGCGAGGTGGCCAATGCCCATGTGGCCGAACTCAAGGACATCAACGGGCGCGAGACGTTCGTACTAGGCGTGTTCGCCGTTGGCGTACTGGCCTTGGGCATCTATCCGAAGCCGCTGACCGACCTGATGGAGCCGTCGATTGCGAAGCTGGCCACGCAGATCGCCGTGAGCAAGCTGTAACCGCACGCCGCACGTACTGATTCCAGGATTTAATGATGACCACGCCAACGCTTTTGCCGTTGACCACCGCTGATCTGGCCCCCCTGTCTCCGGAGCTGGTGCTCGTTGGCGGTGCTTTCGCGCTGCTGATGATCGACTTGTTCGTCAGTCAGCGGCACAAGGTCTGGACCCACCTCTTTTCCGTCGCCGTCCTGGCGGTCGTTCTGCTGATGCTGGCGACCGGCACCGGTGGGCAAGGGGAGATATTCCACGGGATGTTCGTGCGCGACACTGCGGCCGATGTGATGAAGACCGTGATCGTACTGGTCAGTGGCCTGAGCCTCGTTTATGGCTGGAGCTACCTGCGCGAGCGCAACCTCTACCAGGGCGAGATTCCGGTACTGCTGCTGTTCGCCACCGCCGGCATGATGATCCTGGTATCGGCCGGCAGCCTGCTGATGGTCTACCTTGGGCTGGAACTGCTGGCGCTGTGCTCCTACGCACTGGTGGCCTCCAATCGTGACAACGGCCTGGCCACCGAAGCGGCAATGAAGTACATCGTGCTCGGTTCGCTGGCCTCGGGGCTATTGCTGTACGGCATGTCGTTGATCTACGGCGCTACCGGCACCCTGAACCTGGCCGGCATCCACGACGCCATCGAGGGCTCGCAGGAGCGGACCCTGCTGTTGACCGGCACGATCTTCATGATCGCCGGCGTGGCCTTCAAGCTGGGCGCCGCGCCGTTCCATATGTGGCTGCCCGACGTCTACCAGGGCGCGCCGGCACCGATCGCGCTGTTCATTAGTTCGGCGCCCAAGCTGGCCGCGTTCGGCATGGCGTATCGCCTGCTTGAAGTCGGCGTCGGCCCGCTGTCGCCCCAATGGCAACTGCTGATCGGCGGCCTGTCGGCACTGTCGCTGGTGATCGGCAACTTGATGGCGGTGGCGCAGAGCAACCTCAAGCGCATGCTGGCGTACTCGACGGTTTCGCACATCGGCTTCCTGCTGATGGCGGTGGCGGGCGGCGGCGAGCGTGGCTATTCGGCAGCGCTGTTCTATGCGATCAGCTACGCGATCATGTCGACCGCTTCGTTCGGCGCAATCATCGCGCTGTCGCGCAACGGTTTCGAGGCCGAGAACATCGACGACTTCAAGGGCCTCAACGCGCGTAATCCCTGGATGGCATTGCTAGTGCTGTGCATCATGGCGTCGCTGGCCGGCATCCCGCCGTTCCTGGGGTTCTGGAGCAAGCTGGCTGTACTCGGCGCGGCAGTGGAGGGCGGCATGCTGTGGCTCGCGCTCGTCGGTGTGATCTGTGCGGTGATCGGCGCCTACTACTACCTGCGCGTGATCAAGGTGATGTACTTCGACGAGCCGGTAGGCGAGCCGTTGCCGGCGAATCACATCGGGTATTGGGTGTGGTGCTGGGCGTCAACGCGCTCGCGTTGCTGGCGTTGGGCATGGCATGGAACCCGATCATGGTGTGGTGCCAGCGGGCTTTCGCGCACCTGGGTTAGGGGGATGCGCGCCCGCAAACGGTACGAGCGGTTTATTTACATTGATCGTCGTAATTGGGATTCCTATTTCCACATATTGGGGTTATCATTTGCCCCGACGTTAGAGACTCCGGTCTCCGACAGGTGAAAAATCAGGGCTTGCAATTATCTCCCCGGTTCTTCATAATTCCGCTTCTGCTGCGGGGTGGAGCAGTCTGGCAGCTCGTCGGGCTCATAACCCGAAGGTCGCAGGTTCAAATCCTGCCCCCGCTACCAAGTTTTGAGTTGCCGCATAAAGCGGCAACTCAGGTTCTTGGATCGTAAAGGTGCATGTTCCCGCCTTTGCGCCGATCCTGAGAGGTCGGGTTTTATTCACGCAAGGGGCCCATTGGGCCCCTTGCTTTTTCCGCAGCCGGAAACTTATCGCCTGCTGCCGGGTAATCAACTGGATCAGGGCAGTCTGTGAGCGACAAAGCGACCGAAATCGCGAATCTGCTGACCCCCACCGTGCAGGCCTTGGGGCTCGAATTGCTGGGTGCCGAGTATCTTCCGGCGCCAGGTGGGGCAACGTTACGCCTTTATATCGATGTGCCGCTGGCCGAGCAGCCCGAGCGTATCGTCAACATCGACGACTGCGAGCGCGTGAGTCGCGAAGTTTCTGCGCAGATGGACGTGGAAGACCCGATCAGCGGCAACTACACGCTGGAGGTTTCCTCGCCGGGCGTGGACCGTCCGCTGTTTACGTTGGCGCAATTCGCGCTGCATGTGGAAGAGTCGGCCAAGGTCGGTCTGAAGCTGCCGCAGAACGGACGCCGTCGTTTGCAGGGCCGTATCGTGCGCGTGGATGAAGCGACCGGGCAGGTGGTGTTCCTGGTGGACAACGCCGAAATGGCCGTCGACTTCGACAATATCGACAAGGCCCGGATCCTGCCGGATTGGGCTGCGCTCGGCCTGGCGCCGCAGAAACCGAACAAGCCTAAGCCTGGTCCCAAGAAGGCGGGGCCGGGCAACAAGAAACCATCCAACGAGTCGACGGCCGGCAAGGCCGCGCGCGGAGTGAGTGAATGAGCAAGGAACTTTTGCTGGTAGTGGATGCGGTCGCCAATGAGAAGGGCGTGCCGCGCGAAGTGATTTTCGAAGCGATCGAGGCCGCGTTGGCGTCGGCCGCGAAGAAGCGCTACCCCGACCAGGACGTACTGGCGCGCGTCTCCATCGACCAGAAGGACGGCAACTACGAAACCTTCCGTCGCTGGGAAGTCGTGGCCGACGATGTGGTAATGGAGTCGCCGGATCGTCAGATCCGTCTGATGGACGCGATCGATGAGGCTGACGGCGTCGATGTCGGCGACTACATCGAAGAGCAGATCGAAAACCCCGATTTCGGCCGTATCGCCGCCCAGGCCGCCAAGCAGGTGATCGTGCAGCGTGTGCGCGAGGCCGAGCGCCAGCAGGTAGTGGATGCGTGGAAGGATCGTGTCGGCGAGCTGGTGACCGGTGCAGTCAAGCGTGCCGAGCGCGGCAACATCTACGTCGATCTCGGTGGCAACGCCGAAGCCTTCATTCCGAAGGACAAGGGCATCCCGCGCGACGTTTTGCGCGCTGGTGACCGCGTGCGTGGCTACCTGGCTGAAGTCCGTTCCGAACCCCGTGGGCCGCAGCTGTTCATCAGCCGCGCTGCGCCGGAATTCATGATCGAACTGTTCAAGCTCGAAGTGCAGGAAGTCGGCCAGGGCCTGGTCGAGATCAAGGGATGCGCGCGTGACCCGGGCGACCGTGCCAAGATCGCCGTACTTGCACACGACACCCGCACCGATCCGATCGGCGCCTGCATCGGCATGCGCGGTTCGCGCGTGCAGGCGGTGTCCAACGAGCTCAACGGTGAGCGCGTGGATATCGTGTTGTGGAACGAGAATCCGGCCAACTTCGTCATCAATGCAATGGCGCCTGCCGAAGTGCAGTCGATCATCGTCGATGAAGAAAAGCATTCGATGGATCTGGCCGTGGCGGAGGATCGCCTGGCCCAGGCCATCGGCAAGGGCGGCCAGAACGTGCGTCTGGCCAGCCGTTTGACCGGCTGGCAGCTCAACGTGATGACCGCCGACCAGGTTGCAGCCAAGTCCGAGGCCGAGCAGAACGCGGCTCGCCAGCTGTTCATGGGGCGCCTGGAGGTCGACGAGGAAATTGCCGGTATCCTGGTCGCCGAGGGCTTCAATACGGTCGAGGAAATCGCCTACGTTCCAGTGGGTGAGCTGTTGGCGGTGGAAGGCTTCGACGAAGACATCGTCGAGGAGCTGCGGGCCCGCGCACACGATGCCCTGCTGAATGCGGCCCTGGCCGAAGAAGAAGGCGTCGATGAGAGTCGGCCGGCCGAAGATTTGCTGTCCCTGGAGGGCATGGACGAGGAAACTGCGTTCGCGCTGGCCGGGCATGGTGTGCGTACCAGTGAGGATCTGTCCGATCTCGCTGCTGATGAGATTGTCGAGTTCGGTATCGAAGGGTTGACCCAGGAGCGCGCTGCTGCGCTGATCCTGGCCGCCCGTGCCGAGGAAATCGCCCGTTTGGAGCGCGGCGAATGAGTCGGCGATGAACCGCGCCCTGACCCCATCAGGGCTTAGAATCTGCGCTTCCCTTGCTCTGGGCGAGGGGGCGCCAACCAGATCATAGGAACCGAATGTCGCAGCAAACCACCATCCGCAAGCTTGCCGAGCTGGTAAATACGCCGGTCGATAAACTGCTGGTTCAGCTGGCCGAGGCCGGTATGAAGTTCAGCGGTCCCGACCAGGTCGTGACCAGTACCGAGAAGATGAAACTTCTGGGCTTCCTGCGCCGTACCCACGGCAAGGCTGACGCTCCGGCCGAGTCGGCAGCCAGCGAGGCTGCCAAGAAGATCACGCTCAATCGCCGCAAGCTGCAGGAAGTGACGGTCAGCGCCGGCCGTAGCAAGACCAC